>JAUNGB010000013.1 GCA_030524715.1 Eubacteriales bacterium
ATACAGGTATTCATTTGTTTTCAGAGCATTGCTGAATAAATTGCGCAGCAGACCTACCATTTCGTCATAGTATCCTGCCTGAAATGCTTTGTCCAGCGGCACATCGTATTCGTCAATCAGGAGGATTACCTTTTTCCCGTAGTGTTTAGAGAGAAGCTGAGACAGCGTTTGCAGGCTCGATAAAAGAGTTGATTCTTTCATCGTAAAATCGCCATCGGCGCCAACATTCACTAAGGCTTGATATCTGTTCTTCTCAATTTCTGACAGTCTATCGCTTTTACCCAATAATTGAAATCGCAGACATTCGTTTCCTATTACAACTTTCAATGCAGCAACCGCAGACTGAAAATCTCTCCCGTCAACGCTTTTCAGCGTTATCGAAATCACAGGGAACTGCCCCATGTATTCTTCACACAGTTCTGTCTCCTGTGAAATTTTCAGGCCATCAAATAGCTTCCCATCTGTTCCAATTTCGAAGAAGCATTTCAGCATATCCATGGTCAGGGTCTTCCCGAACCGGCGGGGACGGGTAAAAAGATTTACCTTTCCCCAGTTATGCAAAAGTTCTGATATGAACATTGTTTTATCCGCATAATAGAAATTCTCCTTTGAGAACTCTTCAAAATTTTCAATACCCACCGGTAGTTTTTTTCTCATCAAATCTCTTCTCCTTCCCGGCATAAAGATTACACAAATCCGGTAACAGAATTGATGGACGATTATAATCTTTTCCTATATAATTACAACATTTTGATTATCATCCTCCATCATTGCATTCGTATCTGCATTATAAATAGGATAAAATTCATGATATATCTGCTCCGAAAAATGGAATTTTCCTGTTGTACGAATCCCATATATCTCTTTTATATAAGTGGATTTATCCATATCTAACAGCATTTGCTGAACCAATTTGTCCTGAAACCACTTCAAATCATAGCTGTATTCAAACCAGAGCAGCCCATAACATACGTCTTCCATCTCTCCATAAAAAATCTTCAGCATATATTTACCGTCCTTATCGTTATCTCGCTTTTATATAAAATCAAACGACCGCCTCGATCAAAAGCTTATCACCATACCAAACCTCTTTTACGCCAATTTCCTTCTTCTTGTTAAAACAAAACGTAAGCATATATCCTTTTTTTAAATGGTAAAAATCCAGATATTCTGAAATCTGCTTTTCTCCATCTGCATGATACTTCTTACCTCTCCATAGCTTTAATTCAACCACGAATTGTTCCCCGCGATAGTCCACGACAATATCCGTGCGATTCATTTTTCTTGTACGTGCTTCCACATAACAATTCCCGGTTCCATTAATAATCGGCTTCAAAAAAAGCATAAAATAACGTCTTCCCACATCTTCAATGAATTTCTCATTCTGATCTCCATATAAATAATCGAATGCCTCCACAAATTTTTCAAGTACCAGCTTCATGTCAAGCTTTCCATCTTTAATAAACTGGTTTTTATTTTGCAGTGCAGAATCATAAATCCGGTTTCCTACAACTTCTTCTGATAAAAAAAGATTATAAAGAACCGTTTCAAATATCCTGTTTGAAATAACCGCCTTATTATTTTCATTTTTAATGAAACCAAACATCTCTGCAATCTCAATAGGCTTATTCAGGGAATTATACGGGATTTCTTTCCCATAAAACAACAGTGCATATATCATTTCCCGCAATTCCGGATAATCCGACAGCTTATTTGCCAGCGAATCAAAGAGGGTATTTTTTTCGCCAAGTACAATTCTGACTGCCTCAAGAAAACCTTCCCTCTTCCATGCATCTGCCTTATCAGGAAACTGTCCGCTTCCCGCCACTTTTTCATCAATGACTTTACAGAGCCGCGAAACAAGAAACGGATAGCCAGACGTATAATCATAGATTAATCCGGAAATTTCTTTTATATCCATGCCTGTATGATGATCATTTTCATATTCCTGAAGCATCCCGGCAATTTCTTCCGCCGAAAAACTCATG
The DNA here is from genome assembly GCA_030524715.1 of Eubacteriales bacterium. GTDB lineage: Bacteria > Bacillota > Clostridia > Lachnospirales > Lachnospiraceae > Blautia_A. The sequence continues at coordinate 1,989 of JAUNGB010000013.1, forward strand.
ACCACCTCAAAATCCGCGGCAATATTCCAGGGACTGTTCGCCTTATGTTCTTCTCCCGGCCTGAGCTTTCTTTTCATATTTTTTATGTCATAGACACCTGCAAGAATCACGGACTGAAATGTAGGTTTTACATCTCTATTGATATAATATCCGCGTAATTGTGCAAGAAAATCAAGAAACACCTGATTATTAGCCGCACTGTCCACTTCATCAATTATCAATACAACAGGCAGCTTTGACAGCCCACACCACTTACTCAATACTCTGAACAACGTAAACAATGTGATATTGCCAGCAGTTCCGTCTGCGAATGCAATAAGCTTCTCATTGATTTCTTCCGGTATCGCTTTTACATTATCTAATAATTCACTGGAAAAAGCACTTACAAATGTCTGTTCATTTTCAAAGTTCGCATAAGACATTACTTGAAAATCCAGACTGATTACTACATAGCTTTCTTCCAGAGTCCTTCCCAATGCCCGTAAAATTGTAGTTTTTCCATACTGACGTGCTCTGTTGATTGTAAAGTATTCCCCTCTGTCCACAAGTTCTTTAATTTCGCTGATTTTCTCACTTATATCAACCATGTAATGAAGCTTTGGCTTGCAATCAGCACTGGTATTAAATATTTTGCTCATTTTTGCGGCCTCCTTCCGAACTTTCTAAAGACGCTGCATATATTTACAGCCAACTCCGTTTATATGCTATCATCTTATCATGCGAGCAGCAAATTAGCAAGTTTGTCCCATATAAATACCACAACATGAAATTTCCCAGCTACTGTTTATACCGCAGGAGCGGACAGTAACACGAAATTATCTGGAAAAGCACGCAGGGCACGTCCCTGACATAAACTATAAAGAAATCCCCTTTGAGGTGAAGATTTGAAGACCTTTTTAAAACCTTTGACAGCAGCCGAGGAAAAATTCTATCTTCAACGTTACCAGGGGGGCGATTTAGAAGCAAAGAATATCCTGATCGAACGAAACCTCCGTCTTGTTGCCCATGTAGTAAAAAAATATCAGGGCAAGGACGAGGATCTGGATGATTTGATTTCCATCGGGACTATCGGACTTATCAAGGCGATTTCCACGTTTGACGCAGAGAAAGCCACCAGATTGTCCACATATGCCGCCCGGTGTATTGATAATGAGCTTCTGATGATGCTTCGTTCAAAGAAGAAACATTCTAAGGAGGTCTCTCTCTATGAGCCGATCGGTACGGATAAGGAAGGCAATGAGATTAATCTTCTGGATATCATCGAAAGCCCGCCTGTGGATATTGTAGAGGATTATTCCACCAGAGAGGATGTCAGCCACCTGCTGAAATCCATGAAAGCAACACTCTCTCCGAAGGAATATCAGGTGATCTGTTTCCGTTACGGGCTGTTCGGGGAAGAGGAACAGACTCAGCGGGAGATTGCCGGAAAGCTTCGCATCAGCCGCTCATATGTCTCAAGAATAGAAAAAAATGCTCTCACCAAGCTTCGTACCCTGTTTCATGACGAATAATAAACAATAAAAACAGGTCATTGCAAGAAAGGCTCCTGCTTTGCAGCGCTGAGCAATCCTCATTTCAGATTTAAAAAAACGGCACAGCCCTGAAGGCTGCGCCGTTTCTGAAACCATCCCTGAATCTTATGATCGCGGTCCTGATAATGGCCGCTATGCAAAATATATCGAATTTTCCGGTATCTGTTGATTATTCATTACCATTTACATCATAGGTGTGATTATTCTGCTTCTGTCACAGCCGTAATGTGAGGATTTACGCCTTCATACCAGTACAGGAAGCCTTCCATATCGATCTTGTCCCCGATTTCCAGTTCCTTAACTGCGTTGTAAACGTCTGTGGTATTGTCGCACAGATAGGATTCCACAGTGAAGGTATAGGTCTCTCCGTCAAGAGATACATTAAAGTACAGGTCGTCTCCGTCCTGTCCGGAACCATCCCAGTTATATAAGAACGCCACGTCGTTTCCGTCCTCATCCTGTCCTGCTGCCTCCACAGTCATTCCTTTAAAGGATACATACTGGTTCTGATGGTCGATGAGCTCGTCCTTGCCCAACAGCTCTGTAACATCCGTAACCGGAGCAATATACTCGCCGTCTTCGATCTCAAAGGTTGCGTCAATGATCTCGATCTCGCCGGACCATTCGGACTTGTATCCGGTAACCTTGATCTTTGTTCCCACATTCAGTTTTTCGTAATCTTCCTCGGAGCAGGTCATATTGTAGATGAAATAAGCTCCGTCGTGATCCTGGGTATAAACGGTAGCTTTATCCTCCCACCAGGACTGTTTTGCCTGAACATAGGTCTCTACCACAACCTCAGAATCAAGGTCTGCTGCCATATACTCTTCATAGGTCATAACGCCTTCTGATTTCTCTTCGGACTCGCCTTCAGCAGTCTCATCTTCGGCAGCCTCACCCTCTGCCTCTTCGCCTTCAGCAGTTTCATCCTCTGCAGTCTCTTCTTCTGCTCCGTCGCCCTCAGCAGCCTCGCTTTCTGCTGTGCTGTCGCTTTCTGCCATAACAAAAGCAGCAGGAACCACAGAAAGTGAAAGTGTCAATACAAGTGCCATTATTTTTTTTAACTTCATTTTTTACTCTCCTTTTCGGCGTCAGAGTATGTTGAAAAATTGGTTTCCGCCGGGAATGGCGGAAATAAATTTTCAACTGTGCTCTGGTATCATAATTGCTTAAGTCACAAAATAATTATACATCAGAATCCGCAGAAATCAATGTTTATTTAGTGTTTTCTTTTTTTGGCGGCCTCATAAAGCAGGTACAGAAGAATCAGGATCCATGCCCCGGCAAGGGCTGACAGAAGGATTACCGAGGTACGCGGAAGAGGGCCCAGTTCTGCCTTTCCGTCCATAGTCCCCGTATCGTTTCCCTGATCCAGACGGTACAAAGAGGTGATGTCGCTGTATAGCGTCTGGATATATTCTTCATTTACCTCCTGTTTTCTTCTGACGGATTTTGTCACGTTCTCGATCATCTGGCCCGCCGCATCCCGGAGGGACGCAGAGCCGTTGAATACCGGCGTCACAAAGGTATTCTCCGTATTATCAAGAAGCAGCTTCGACGCCTTGATTTTGACGTCATAGTATGTGCTGTTATCCTCCCCGCCTCTTGACAGATAATCCTGATATTCCGCGCTTTCCTGTGCTTTTGACGTAACGGGCACGTAGCCCTCTGTTTCTGAATACGCGGTCTGAACCTCGTTGGTCAGCAGATACTGGGTAAAAAGCCAGGAAGCCAGAACCTCCTGAGAGTCTTCTTTATTAAAGATACATATGGAAGGTCCCTGGGATATCATCTGAGGATTTTCCGGATCAAACTGGGGAATTGCCATAACCTCTGTCTCAAAATCCACAAATTTATCCTTACTGATATCGGAAAGAGGCGCGTCCTTTCCCATCCAGGTAGCTCCGGCTGTGGAATCCACAGCAAAAATGCACTGTCCCGCATTCAGGAAATTCGCAGGATAGCCTGAGATTTTAAAGGTGGAAAACGCCCCGCTTTTCGCATGGTCCGCGATGGTATACAGTAATTCCTCTGTGGTATCGTTAAATATCAGGATGTCCCCGTCATCGTTGGAATACCCCGCTCCCTTCTGCCTGAGCATCTGGATCATCATATTGTCCGTAGATTTATAAATAAACGGAATAAGAACCTTCTGCCCATTAATCAGGAAATTACCATCGGCGTCCTTTTCCATTGCCGCCTCCGAGACCTCCCAGATGAAATCCCAGGTAAGAGTCTCCGGCAGGGTGTAGCCCAAAGCCTCCACATATGTTTTATTAATATAGCACGCTTCTGTGGAACGCATAAACGGAACTGCATAATAATGGCTTCCAAAGGAGCATTCCTCCAGAAACTGCGGAATGATTTCTTCCTGTCCCGGCGAATCGAATTTGACTTCGCTCCCCCCAAGGCCGTATTTTTCATCTGAAAAAAGCTCGTCCAGAGGAACCACGCAGTTATTTCCCGTCAGGTAAGTGGCGATATGGTCGGGATACGTAATGCACACATTGGGCGTTGTATTGGTTGAGATATTCGTGATAACGTCATTATAAATCTTGCCGTAATCCGTATACAGCCGAAGGTTCACAGTGATATTCGGATATAAGGCTTCAAAATCGGCAATGGCATTTTCGTAAATCTGCGTCTGGGTTTTATTTGTGTCATTCTTTGCCCAGAATGTGATTTCGTACTCTTTGGAATCGTCAAATTTCTCCGGAACCGCAAAGGCGCTCTGTCCCCTGGAACCATGGCATCCCCCAAGGGCCAGCGAACAGGCGGCCGCAAATGCCAGACAAGCCGACAGGAGCTTCCATCTTTTTTTCATCCTTTTGTCCCTCCTCTCGCCACGCCTTCCATGATCTTTCTGCGGAATACCAGAAACAGGATGATCAGGGGAACGGAGATCACTACTACCGCCGCCATCATTGCAGGGATATTTTCACGTCCGAACCCGTTCTCACGGATTTCCTGGATCCCGTTTGAAACCAGAAAATATGACTCGTCGTCTGTGATCAGCCTTGGCCATACATAAGAATTCCAGCACTCGATAACCTTCAGAATCGTGATGGTTACAAGCGTAGGCTTGCAGATGGGAACCATTACCTTCAAAAGATATTTCAGGTCGGAGGTTCCATCCACCTTTGCGGCATAATACAACTGATCCGGTACCTGCTCAAAGTTTTCTTTCAGCAAATAAATATAAAAGACGGACGTTACGGACGGCAGGATCAGCCCCGCAAAGGAATTGCGAAGATCCATATTTGTGATGGTCACAAAGTTTGTGATGATCACCAGCTCATTAGGTATCATCATCAGAGAAAGGAACAACGTAAACGCAAGGTTTTTTCCTCTGAATTCCAGCCTTGCAAACGCAAATGCCGCAAGAGTCGTCACAACAAGCATAAGCGCCGTAGTCACCACTGTAAAAATGACCGTATTGATAAAATATCTTGCCAGAGGTACGGCAGTGAACGCCTCCACATAATTTTCAAGGGTCGGCGACAGGGTAAAAAGCCTGGGAATATATTCCGAATTGTAGGCGCTGTAGCTCTTTACAGATGTCAGAAGCATCCAGTAAAAGGGAAACAGCACTACAACAGCCCAGAAAGTCAGCAGCACGTAGGTGATGAACCTTCCCGCAGTCTTACGTTTCCTGTCAGACCTCTCTATCTTTATAAAATCAACCTGTTTCTCCATTTTATCAGCCCTCATGAATAATACACCTTTTTTCTGCTTACAAGCAGATTAATACATGTAATCGTCAGTACGATGGCAAACAGCAGGATTGCCGCCGCCGATGCATAGGAAGGATATCCGCCGCTGTTCCCGTACAGCATGTCGTAGACATAACCTACGATCGTATTCATTCCCGCCGCGTTCAGGTCCGTGCCGAACAGGGCCACCGCATCGCTGTACGCCTTAAAAGCGCCGATAAAGCCCGTAATGACCAGATAAAAGATCATCGGCGATATCAACGGAAGCGTGATCTTTCTGAATATGCGGAAGGACGATGTGCCGTCGACCTTTGCAGCTTTATAATAATCCTGATTCACGGATGCAAGCGCGCTTGTCAGAATCAGAATCTTAAACGGCATGACCACCCAGATGGTATAGAAACACAAAACAAACATCTTTGCCCAGTACGGCCCGTCGATAAAATCTATAGATGGGCCTCCGAACCAGTGAATGACCAGATTGACCAGACCGTCCGTGTACGGAGTCTTTTTAAACAGGATCATAAACACCAGGCCCACTGCCAGCGTGTTGGTTACGTATGGCAAAAAATAGATTGTCTGATATAATTCTCTCAGCGGCTTTATGGAGCTCAGGCCCACGGAAATCAGCAGCGCGATCCCTGTAGAAAGAGGCACGGTGATAATTACCAGAAGGAATGTATTTTTTACCGCCTGCAGAAAGTACGGGTCGCGCAAAACATACGAATAATTATAAACGCCGACGCCGAAATACGTCTGGGACGCGGAGTTATATCCTTCCTCAAAAGAGTAGATAAAAACGTCTATAAGCGGATATACCATAAAAAAGCCCAGAAAAAGAATCGCCGGAAGCAGATACAGCCAGCCCTTCCAACCTTTTTTATCCATTGTTCTTACTCCCTTCGTTAATCCGCCCGGAAAACGATTCTTTCTTCCGTCTTCCGGCTGAAAATAAATACCTTGTTGGGCTTGAGTTTAAATCTTACCTCTGTTTTTTCCAGATCTACTCTGTTTTCTGAGCTGATGATGGCACGGATCGTCTGCCCCACTGAAGCCTCGTGGGTGGCAACCACGCTGATATCGCGTCCCATAACCTCCACGCCGCTCATCTTACAGCAAAGAGGGCCGTCGCCGCACAGAACGAAGCCTTCCGGACGGATCCCCACATAAACCTCCTGTTCAGGCACATCTCCCACAGAAAAAAGAGCGTCCTTGCCTATGTACAGCTTATGGTCATGGATCCTCCCGTCAAAAACGTTGATGGGCGGAGTGCCGAGGAATTTGGCCACAAACAGATTGAACGGATCGTCATAGACTTCCTGGGGCCTGCCGATCTGCTGGACAACTCCCTGATTCATCACAACGATCCTGTCAGAGATACTCATAGCCTCTTCCTGATCATGGGTTACAAAGACCGTAGTGATCTTCGTCTCTCTTTGGATCCTGCGGATTTCTTCTCTCGTCTGAAGTCTCAGGCGGGCGTCCAGATTGGAAAGAGGCTCGTCCAGAAGAAGCACGCGCGGCCTTTTCACCAATGCGCGGGCAATGGCCACACGCTGCTGCTGGCCGCCGGACAGCTCGCTGGGTCTGCGCTCCATCAGCTCGTCGATCTGCACAAGCCTTGCCGCCTCGTACGCCTTTTCCAGCATCTGAGACTTGGACAGTTTCTCTGTTCCTTTCAGGTTTTCCAGGGGAAACAGGATGTTCTCTTTCACAGTCAAATGGGGATAAAGGGCATAATTCTGGAATACTACGCCCACTCCACGTTTTTCCGCAGGCAGGTCCGTAACGTCGTCGTCACCAAAGAAAATCCTTCCGCCGGTAGGCTTTTCCAAACCGCTTAGCAGATTCAGCGTCGTACTTTTCCCGCACCCGGACGGGCCCAGCAGGCCGATCAGCATCCCATCCGGTATCTCAAAATTAAAATTATTTACCGCAACAACCTCGCCGTTGGAGCGTTTGCCGCGATTTGGAAACTTTTTTGTCAGATTTTGTAATACTACTTTCATATTTTTCCTTTCTCAGATATCAATAAGCATATTATAGCTCTCGTAAATGGCAGTAGCATGTCCCACACTATTGTACAGCAATTATACCACTCTCACAGTAATTTTTGAAGAATTTAATTTATCAAATATATAGTGCCAATTCATCGTTACTACTGTTCACACTTGTGCTGTGAACCAATAGTGGACAGGTTACACTTCAATCTGCGAACAGTAACCATCCGCCTTGCCTCTACGTTCGGTGCGTCAGGAAGCCTGATGGATTTGACATTTTCTGCAAAAATACAAAAACCGCCCCCAAAAAACTGCCTATTTCAGGCAATTGGGAGCGGTTCTTGTAAAGCGGATATTCAAATTTTAAAATTCTGCAACAGCCATCAATGCAATTCCTTCTTTCCCCGGCAGTACTGGTGCAAATTTTCCTTTTACCCCTCTGTATACGACTTTTCTTGTCATTTCCCAGATGTCGATCATCTCTATCCGGTAGGTATGATCTTCAGGCAGAATCCATCTTACCATGCCGCAGCATCGGCGGCCAAAATATTCCAGAAATACCTGATCGCCCACATGACCGCAGCATATGCCGTCTTTTTCCCTCATACTTTCCTGCTGTTCCTTTGGCATTCCATCATACAGCTTTTTAAAGAAATCTTCCGGCGCCTTTGACATCAATCCCTGATCCGGCAGTTCCCACTGCTTTTGCTTCCAGGGTTCTAAGGTACCAGGCAGTTCTTCAAGAATTCCCTTTAAAAACGTAATCCTCTCCGGACTGCTTCCTTTTAGCATGCCTCCTTTTGACCACCACAAAACCTCATTCTCGTCCAGAAATACTTCTCCATGCGACGCATAAGCGCCAGGCACGCACGCCTGCCAGAATTTATTTGCCATTTCAAAGCCAGAAAGATTCCCCCAGGACATAGGCAGATTTCCTTCATAACAACACTCATCATAAATCAAAGGCTTCTGATATTTCTCCAGCCACATGGCTGCACTCTCAAGCTGTGTTGTCTGTACACAGCAATGTGTAATGTTCGGTCTGGTAAAATCATAGAAAGAAAAACAATTGTGATTGCTAAGCAGGTGATGATACGGATCATTTGCTGCAATAAATTCTTCAATCTCATACCATTCGTCCATTGTCCTGGCATACATGAGATCAAATTCATTCGCCATACTCCACCATATTTCCGGAATCGCCGCCAGCCTGCGAAGCAGGTAATCCAGATAGATACGGCACTGCTCCATACTAAGTATAGAAAATCCCCATTTATCATATGGATGGAAAAGAATCAGATCTGACTGTATCCCCTGCGCTGCCAATCTGAAAATAACATTCTCCAAATGCTTCCAGAATTCAAAACAGGGGCGGTTTACATCCCAGTTTCCATCAGTATCTTTTTCAAAAGCATACAGCCTCGGATCATTATGGTTATATTCATAATATTTGGGAAATACACAATGACGCACCTTATTAAACGGAGCTGTCTTCAATGTCTCCATTGTCTGCGCAATCTGCTTTTCCTCCTGGTGCGCCAATGCATAAATGGTTGTTCCTACCGGCAAAAATGCAGTTCCGTCACTGTATTCAAACCGGATTCCATTTGCCCGGATAATCCCTTTGTCATATTCTTTTGCCGGTTCACAGTTTTCACAGCCCTCTTCTCTGAAACATCCTGTTACCTGCCACTGATATTCTCCTGCTTCCTCCGGCAGAAAACGCACCTTATATACATGATTTCCGTCATAAAAACCTTTTACTTTTTTGGATTTCTGTTCCCCTGTCCGGGCGGATTTCCATGTAAATACAGCTTCCATGTCGATTACGGCCCGGGAGCCTTCCGGCTCCGCTCCGTGAAACTCCAGTTCAAACAATTGATATTGTTTCATCAGTTTCCTCTCTTCTCTTTGTAAATTTTTAATCTTCAATTATGTATGCAGTCAGTGTTACATCTTCTTTTTCTTCATATAATCTAATTTTTTCTACAAACCTCACTCTGCCTCCACACGTTTTCCTTTTTGGAAAAATTCCTACAGATCATTTAATTCCTTTACCCGGCAGCAGGATACGAAATGATTCGGTTCCACTTCTTCCAGTTTCTGCGGCTTTTTGCATGCTTCTGTTGCATATTTACATCTTGCGGCAAAACGGCAGCCAGGAGCAGGATTGATCGGAGAAGTAAGCTCACCCATAAGAATTTCCCTTTTATTCGGATTGTGAATATCCACAGAGGGAATCGCAGAAAGCAGCGCTCTTGTATAGGGATGCATTGGTTTTTTGAAGAGTTCTTTCGAGGGACTCTTTTCGACCATCTGCCCCAGATACATTACCAGGATATCATCTGAAATATGTCTTACAACCGACATATCATGTGTAATAAACATATATGTCAGCCCTTTCTCTTTCTGGAGCTTCCGAAGCAGATTAAGTACCTGCGCCTGAATGGAAACATCCAGTGCGGAAACCGGTTCATCGCAGACAATAAACTTCGGATCAAGCGCCAGCGCACGGGCGAATCCCACTCTCTGCCGGCGTCCGCCGTCCAGTTCGTGAGGATAAGCCTTGCTCAGTCTCTGGTCAATTCCCACAAGTTCCATCAGCTCCTGGGCTTTCTGATACATCTCGCCTTTCTTAAACCTTTTGGAAACCTTTAACGGTTCGACAATTGTCTGTTCAATAGTTTTACGGGGATCCAAAGAGGAATAAGGATCCTGGAACATAATCTGCATCTGCTCCCGAGCTTTTGCCAGTTCCTTTCCTTTTACATGAGTAATATCTCTTCCTTCCAGAAAAATCTGACCTTTTGTACTTTCCAATAAATGTACGATCGTGCGTCCCAGAGTAGATTTTCCGCAGCCGGATTCTCCTACCACGCCAAGGGTTTTTCCTTCTTCAATGGTGAAAGATACGTCATCCACTGCATGCAGCATTCCTCCCGGCGTAGGGAAATATTTAAACAGATTTTTTACTTCGATCACTGTGCCCATTAATGAATACCTCCCTCTTTAACTTTATCCAGATTAACGCAGCGGCATTTATGTCCATCCGGGGTTTTCACTTCCGGAATTTCTCCCTGGCGGCATGCTTCCGTCGCATAAGGACATCTCGGATGAAATGCACAGCCTTTTGGAAGATTGGAAGGATCAGGCGGAAGCCCGTCAATTGGATGAAGATATTCTTCGTCCACATTCATGCTTGGAATCGCGTTAAACAATCCGATCGTGTACGGATGGCTTGGATGGTCAAATATCTGATCTTTTGTTCCCTGCTCTACGATTCTGCCCGCGTATACTACTGCAACATCATCACAGACTGACGCTACAACGCCAAGATCATGGGTGATCAGAACCATGGAGGTATTGTTCTTTTTTTTCAGATCATTGATCATATCCAGAACCTGCGCCTGAATCGTTACGTCCAAAGCTGTCGTCGGCTCATCTGCCAGCAGGATATCCGGAGTACATGCCAACGCAATCGCAATTACAACACGCTGTTTCATTCCTCCTGAAAACTGGTGCGGATACTCTTTATATCGCGAGGCTGGTATTCCAACCATTTCCAGCATTTCTCCGGCACGCTTTTCTCCTTCTTCCTGGGAAATATCATTGTGGTGCATAATCACTTCCTTAATCTGTTCGCCCACACGCATCGTCGGATTCAGGGCTGTCATCGGATCCTGAAAAACCATAGAAATCAGGTTTCCGCGGTTCTTTCTCATTTCTTCTTCCGAAAGCGTTAAAAGATCTGTTCCTTCTACCAGAACCTGGCCGCTGCGTACATGTGCCGCACGATCCGGAAGTATCCGAAGAATCGTCTTGGCGATCGTCGTCTTCCCTGCTCCTGTTTCTCCTACAAGGCCAATAGTTCTTCCTTTTTCCAAATCAAATGAAACACCGTTTACAGCCTGAATTTTCTGGCCGTCTGATGTATATTCCACTACCAGATCTTTCACAGACAGGAAGATTTTTCTATTCTTTTCAATCATTTTTGTTTTTCCTCCTTAGTCCTTAAGCTTTGGATCCATGGCATCACGCAGGCCGTCGCCAAGCAGGTTTAATGCCAGTACTGTAATTGCGATTGCAAGTCCCGGGAACAATACCATATAAGGACAGTCCCGAATGTAGTTTCTGGAAGCAGAAAGCATTGCGCCCCACTCCGGCGTCGGAGCCTGAACACCAAGGCCGATAAAGCTTAAGCTTGCTGCTGTCAGGATCAGGTTTGCAACGTTCATGGTACATGCCACAATTGATGGAGAAATGGCGTTTGGAAGCACATGTACAAAGATCGTGCGTATTTTGCTGCAGTTAATGGAATCAGCAGATTCCAGATATTCCATTTTACGGATGGACATTACCGAGCCCCGCACCAGACGGGCTGCTCCCGGAATTCCGCCCACAGCCAAAGCAACCAGTGTATTCATAAACCCCGAACCCAGTGCTGTTGCAATGACAATGTTAAACAAAATAGGCGGCATTGCCTGAATAATATCCAGGATACGCATAACAATATTATCCAGCGTACCGCCATAATATCCCACGATAGCCCCAATAATCGTTCCTATAACAGTTGTGAGCAATGTGGCAAAAATACCAATGGAAAGAGAATATCTTGCCCCGTAAATGATACGGCTGAAAATATCTCGTCCCAGCTCATCTGTGCCAAATAAATGTGACAAAGAAGGAGCTGCTTTTGCATTTAAAACATCAATTGCATTCCAGTCATACGGAACGATCCATTTTGCAAGAATTGCCAGAACAATTTCGATCGCCACTATGATCAGGCCAAACATTGCCGTTTTATTCTTTGCCAGCCGATACATGATGTCCATTATCTGGCTGTTCTTTTTTGTTTTTCCTGCCATTATGCCATTTCCTCCTTCCTCTTTTTCTTTTTAGATTCACCTTCATACTGGGCCTTAATTCTGGGATCTACGAACGCATATGCGATATCCACAAGAAGCATACACAAACTGAAGACAATCCCCAACAGAACTACACATCCCTGTACTACCGGATAATCGCGGCTGGTGATTCCTGACATCATATAAAGTCCAATACCGTTGATACTAAACACTGTCTCAATGATTATGGAACCGCCGAATACTCCTGCAAAAGAACCGCCTGCCACCGTAATGATAGGAATCAATGCATTGGTAAGAATATGTTTCCAGATAACTTCTTTTTCTTTCAGGCCTTTAGAACGTGCCGTAGTAATATAATCGGAACGGATGGTTTCCAGGACACTGGATCTTGTCTGTCTTGCAATGCCGGCAATACCTCCAATGGATGTTGCCACCGCCGGAAGTATATAATATTCAATACCTCCCATACCGGATGCAGGCAGCCAGTTAAGCTGAACGGAAAACAGAAGCACCAGCATCAATGCCAGCCAGAACGCAGGCATGGAAACTCCAATCAGCGCGACGATCATACACAGCCGATCCTGCCACTGGTTCTGATGAGTGCCTGCCATAATGCCAAGCAAAATCCCTACTACAAAAGAAATCACCATACTGACGGCGCCCAGGCCAAACGTTCTTGGTAAACGGGAAAAAATTTCCGTAGCGATCGGAACACCCGTTACATAAGAGGTTCCCATATCCAGATGAAAGAACAATCCGCTTATATAATCTCCAAGCTGCGCAATAAAGGGTTTATCCAATCCCAGGTTATGCTGCAGCGCCGCAATCTGCTCAGGTGTGGCTGTCACACCCAGGATCATCTTAGCGGGATCACCGGGAACCAAATGTAAAATAGAAAAAATCAATACAACGATTCCAAGTATAATCGGAATCATCCATAAAAGACGTTTTAATATGTATCTGCCCAACTTTTCCTCTCCTTATTTTATCCTTTATGAGATTCATGCCGCCCAAACGGCGGCATAAACTCATATTTTTGCTTTTTTTCTGTTTCTTATATTTTCTGTTTATCGGATTTTTCTGTTAGTTATTCAAATTTTGTGCAGGCAATAAAGAAATCCTGCTGCGTCATCGACAGATACGGAACATCTACTGCGCCAAGGTCTTTGCGGAATACATAATACTGTGATGTTGCAATCAGGTTCTGTCCATAACACATTTCATTGATATAATCACTTGCAATCGTTGCATTTTCTGTTGTATGACCCTCTATTGTATTTACTGTGCTCAGTACTTCTTTTAATTTTTCATCCTTTACTGCCATACCAAGCGCGCCATTATCTCCGCCTGCAAGATCCCATGACAGGAAGGACCATACAAAGGCAACATCGCTCATACCCATCTGGCATACTGCGATATCCCATGCGGAACCGTCGCCAAAACTGGACTGGAACATTGCATTATCATAGGAAGTAATTGCTACATCCAGACCGATTGCCATTAACTGTCCCTGTACGATTGCTGCAATACGATTATGGTTATCCTCATTTGGAACCAGAAGTCTTAACTGTTCTCCATTGTAGCTGGATTTTGCAAGATACTCTGCTGCCAGTTCCGGATCATACTTGAAGTAATCCTCACTTGCGCTGGAAGGCGTCAGATCAGACATTCCATCCGGCGCCCCCATATAAGTCGGTACTACGGCAAGTCCGTCAAATGCCCCCTGAACGATCACGTCCTTATCAATTGCGTGAGCAATTGCATAACGTAGATTCAAATCTTCACTGCAAATGCCCTGATTTGCATAATAGAAGCAATAGCACGTTGGAGAAGCGTAGCCTAAAGCGGTAAAGTTGTCTGCATCACGTCCGCCTTCCAGGAAATTGCCGATCTCTGTATTGGCAATATTGGCATATACGTCGATTGCCCCTGTCTCCAATGCGATGGTCTGCTGTGCCGCTTCACTGATTTTTGTATAATACAGTTTGTCTACGGTAGCCTCTTTGTACAACGGATTCTGCAGGCTCTCGTCTGTCTGCCAGTAATTCGGATTCTTTTCAAAAGTAATGGATACATTCGGCACAAAGTCCGTTACCATATATGGAGCAGTGCTTACACTGGTGGTAGTCATAGAATCTTCACTTGCTTCATAAGCAGCCTTGCTTACGATAGGTGCACGGTTCATTGCTGTAGGGAAAGTACTTACCGCATCATCTACCAATGTCACCTTTACCGTATAGTCACCTGTAACCTCCGCACTTTCAATCCAGGTATTGGCAGCCTCATCTCTCGCATGCTCTAATGAAAATACAACATCCTCGGGTGTAATGTGATTGCCTTCTGTATCTGTAATATAGTCATAAATCTCAATATCATAAGTAATGTTGTCTTCTGTAGACCAATCCTTGGCAAGAATGCCATAGAAATTTCCTTCTGCATCTTTCTCGATCAATGTTTCATATAAATAGATACATACAGGCTGTCTGTTTGTAAAGCTTGTAAACGGAGAAATATTCTGCGGCGCTGTAGTCGCTCCCACCTTAAGCTCCCTTCCCCCTTCTTCTTCGGCGCTTACCGGAATACTTCCTGCTGTTAAGGAAACAGCCATTCCGAAAGCAAGCATCCCTGATAACATTCTTTTTTTCATTCTTGTGTTTCTTTCCATTCTTGTGTTTCTCCTTTCTTTTTACATTGTTTTTTTACTTTTGGCGGCACTTCTAAAACAAATACCGCACTTCATGTCCTCCCTTTGCTGTCCTGTCTACACAATACTCTCATCCCTGCTGATTCGCAATTTTTCATTTCTCAGCTTTGGTTTTCTTTTTTCAGAAATCTGAATCCTTGTCCATTATATTTAAAATATGTCATAGAAAATCAGATTTATTGTGTTATAATCGAATCAAATAAATGGCAATGACCATTTTTTCATTTTATTTCCAACTTTAAACAGAAAGGAGATTTATAGAAAAATGATACGAAAGAAAGTGAAGAGTGCATCCCATCTTCCCATAAAAAAGGCTAAAAATACTTCTTCAGTGAAAAAACATACCCTACAGTATTACGCTGGCATTCTCCTGCTCTTTTTGCTTTTATTCTCCATCTGCCTTGTTTCTATTACAAATATCATCTCTAAAATCTTTAGAGATGATGAACCGGATATTAACAAAACAATACAGCAATACCTGAGTACTTCTTTCTCTTCCAATATTGACAGTCTCTATACCTATAATATAGACAAACCCATGGAAAACTTTTTTAATTCAAGCGCGGTGACAAGCTTTCTTTTTTGTACGCCCCAGTATCCGCCGGCTGATGAGTTGAAAGAATATCTGCAGGAGGGGCTTTCCGCTCTTGCTTCCAACTCTGACTACATTACTGCTGCCGCTATTTATGCTTCCGCATCCAATACCTGTGTTTCCAGCCAGTGTTCTGACGATACAGGCCAGGAAGCATTCGATCTTTTTTTCACTGACATGGTCTATGACTATAATAGCAATGCACTTGATAAAAATAAGATCGCCAGCAGTAATTTTAATACCTTCCTGTTTGGATATCAGGATTACATCATATTCTCTAAGGATCTGACCACCTTGTCAGGATCCCCCCATGCGACTTTGTTTCTGCTCATGGATATGGACGCCTTTTCTTCTTTTTTATATAAAGCAAATGGAAGGATCCCATACAGAGTCAGCGTTTATGATGCTCATAATAAGCTGCTGTTTTCCAATACTGAAAATGGAACAAAAATGGCTTACACCCAGTTACTGGATCTTGCTTCCAGTAATTTCAGCACAAAGCAGATTAATAATACCAGTTATATTTACTGCGGTTCTGACACGATTGGCATACAATACATACTGGAAATGGATTTGCTTCCCATTCCCGGAAGCTCATCCGATTCATGGCTTATGTACCTTATCATCCTTTTTACTGTCATTGTGGCTGTTCTCCTTGTTTCGGTACTTATTTTTTTCCGTTTCCGAGATTCTGCCGAACAGTTTGCTGCCACAATGGAACTACTGGGAATAAAGGGAGGCTCACCTGCCCAATTATCAGCATCCCTGAATAAACGTGTAGATACGCTCATCAACGAAAATGCTGCTTTCCAAAAAATCGTCAGGGCAACATCTTCAGAAGCGGTTTCTCATCTGTTTGCCAAGCTGATTACCGGAGAACCAGTGGAAAAAGATGAGACACGGATCACCTTGTCCAATACCGGATATGGTTTTCGCATAGATGACATTTATATTGCCGGAATTCTCCACCAAACTGTATCCGGCTTTATTAAGGCTTCAAACCGAAATAAGATTTTGAATTTACTTAATTCCATTTTTGAGAAATTCAAAGAAAAAACCGACTGTAATGTTTGCGCATTCCTCTTTGATGAAAAGTCCTTCGTAATTATTGCTTCTTTCCCGGCAGGCACTTCTATTGCAAAAGGAAAGGCAAAAATTAATGACCTTACACAAAAAATAATGGAGGGAATTGCATTCTTACAATTGCCAATGATCGTTTCCTTCGGGCATATGTATAATTCCATTCTGGATTTGCCTTTTTCTTATAATGAAGCCTTCAAAACAATGCATTATAAGCTTGAAGCTGCAGCAAATGCGGATACGAATACAGACGCCATACCCTTTCCTCCTTCAGCGCCGGAAGAATTATCCTCTTCCCCGCCTGATTCCATTCCGGAAACAGAAGATATCCCTGCTTCACAGGACGTCTCCGAGCAAATCGACCGCAGGGCTTCCCAAATTGCCCAGCTTATCTGGGATGGGAGGGAGGATCATGTTTCCAGCCTGGTGGAACGTACACTTTCCGGCATATTTAAAACCGTCTCCCCTGCTGAGCAAAGTGAAAACTGTAAACGGCTGATCAGCGCGCTAACGAGCCATATGCTTTCCTACCCATTTGTAAATGACAGCCATCTTACCAATGTATATGATACTGTTTTGCCCCTTATTAATACGGATTCCTCTTCTGAAACCCTCCATCAGGGTATTTCAGATGCCCTTTCCGTTCTTTGCCATGACTTCTCAGAGGCAATTAAAAAGCAACACAGCCCGTACATTATTGCCACACAAAGATATATAGAGCTTCACTACAGCAATCCTGATTTATCTCTTGAAGAAATTGCAGAGAATTTAAAAATAGCGCCCAATTATCTGAGCACTATTTTCAGCAAGAACCTGGGGATCAAACTTTTTGAATATATTAATAAATACCGGATTGAAAAATCCATTAAGCTGCTCTTGGACACAGACATGACCGTTAATGATATCAGTACGGAATGCGGCTTTAATTCATCCCGGAATTACATAAGAATCTTTAAAAAGTATAAAGAAAATACTCCCGGAGCGTACCGGAAGCAGCATCTGCCTGCTGCACAGGCACATAAGCAAAAATAACCCATAAAAAATTCTCAAGGAGGATACACATGAAAATAATTATAAATAAAACCAACGCCATCCTTTCCGGATTCACTGCTCTCTTTATGAGCATGTTCTGCATTTATTATTTAAAAAGCGGCATGTATCCGGAAGCGCCTGTATTTTTGATCATTGCTTTGATATTTAGCTGTCTTTTTATCAGGAACGCCTCTTCCCTTACTGTCACCCAGAACTCTGTTTCCCGTTCCTTTTTCGGATTTCGAAAAAAAGAGCTGCTATGGGCTGACGTAAAAGAAGTAGGGCTTATTGGTGAAAATGTTTTTAGCCATAATAAGAACAGAACCGGACATAAATATATTTACATTTCTCCCAGGTCAATGACACAAAAAGAACGCTTTGATATGATTGTAAAATGGCCGCCCAAGAATATTCTTTATATGGAATATAGTAAAAAAAATCTGGAATACACCATGGCCATCTGGGGAAAAGAATTAAAAACCTATAATGTAGAGGATCTGTTTCCTAATACGGAAGATTAAAAAAGCTTCCGACCGATCAGTTTAAGCCCTTGTACACCTTCTGCAGTTCAAGGGCTTTTGCCCGATATGCATAATTGTGATGAGCCTCTCTTACAATTCCGAATTTTGCCTCTGACTCATTTGTAAAGATTCCATTACTCACTGCATTGGAATCTTCCTCTTCAAATAAGCGGAAAAAATGACAGGTTTTTACATAAGGCATTTGCTTCAGAAGTTCATAGCATTTTGGAATCAATGCCGCCTGTTCTTTTTCCCGCTGCTCATTCCAGCAGTCAGAGAAACCAAATTCCGTAAGCAAAACCTTCTTTTTTCCATCACCGTGCTTTGCCATAATATGATACGCCATATCGTTATAGCTTTTCCAAAGTGCATCCGGCATATCTTCTGTCAGGTACATTTTCTCTGCCGGATAGGATGTATTACAGGGAGCATAACCCATTTGTGTTGACAAATACGGATGCCAGGCTACCATATCAAAATAATCATCCGTATTTTTTGAAAAAGATCTGCCCTCTTCAATACACCGATACATAATATCCAGGCACACCGCAATTCCATAACAGCCCGGGACGCCCTCCGGAAGATAATGCCCCATACTATCCGGAGTGGGTGAAAAGCTGACAACCGTACAGCCCGGATCTGCCCTGCGGATTCCTCTGGCGGAAACATACATCAGATCACAGGCCATCAGCATCATCTCTTCGATCGTATAAGCTTTCTCTCCTGCCCTCCATCCGACCGGATGCATGAACAATGGGAAATTCCACTCATTTCCTACCTCCCACTGCCGGATCTGCGGAAATCTCCGTACAATTCTCTCCCAGTTCCTCTCTGTTGCCTCAAGCACCCGGCAATATGGACTTCCCGGTGTAAGATCTCGTTCCGGTATCGCCAGATTATCTCCATGGCTGATGTCGAAGGGTACTGTCGGTTCAGAAACTCCTGTAACCTCAATATCATTTTGCACACATAAATCCAGTGTCTTGTCATATACAGCGCATATTTTATCATAGTCTTCTTCTGCAGGCGACATTGCTTCTGACATCCATTCACGGAAAGCAGTTACCCCAAGGTCTTTCATAATTCCCACCGCAATTTCCGGTGTTGTCTTTCCTTTCAGGACATCCATCGTAACCGGCTCGCCAATTCCGTACAATCTATTTTTTCTGTAATTCATACCTGTACACCTCTTTCACCTGTTTTTCATTATGGTTTTTATGGTTTTCATTATAGTTCTTCTTACGGCCTGACCGGGGTACCGTCCGGCAGTCTTGTCAAAAACCAGTTGTGAGAATGCTCACGGAACTGTGCCGGATATTCCTTCGCCATCTCTTCATCCACATCAATACCAAGTCCAGGCTTTTTGTTTGGATACAAATAGCCGTTTCTTACTTCAGGGCATCCCGGGAACATCTCTTTTTCTATCTCAGAAAATCCAAAGAACTCCTGGATTCCGAAATTTGGTACATTTACGTCAATGTGAAGCTGGGCTGCAACACCAACAGGAGAAATATCATGGGGACCGTGCCATGCCGTTTTTACTCCATAATATTCTGCAAAAGCCGCAAGCTTCCAGGCGGGGGTGATGCCTCCGATCATACTGATGTGGCAGCGTATGTAATCAATCATTCTTTCTGAAATCAGCTTCTTATATTCCGCCGGATTTGTAAACAGCTCACCCATTCCAAGAGGGATATGGCTCTGGCTTCGTATCAGAGAATACCAGTCGCTGTTTTCCGGGGATAACGCATCCTCCAGGAACAAAAGATTGTATGGCTCCAGTTTCTTTGCAACCTGCAGTGCCTCAATGGGCGCCAATCGCTCGTGTATATCATAGCAAAAATGAATATCTGTTCCTGCAAAATCCTCCTTCAGCCTGCGAAACATTTCTCCGGCCTGCTCTGCAATATCATAATTGTTAAAATATGCCCCATCTTTGGCATTTTCGGTTTTCACAATAGGATAGACAGACGTACCTTCCATGTGCTCACATCCCACTCTCACATAACGGAAGCCTTCTGCAATATATTTCTGAACCGCCTGTTTTAATTCCTGATAGTTGTTTCCATGGGCATGGCGGTAAACTGCGGCTCCCTGCCTGCATCTTCCTCCTAAAAGCTGATAAACAGGCATTCCTGCCATTTTTCCCTTAATATCCCAAAGAGCCTCATCAACACCTGAAATAGCATTATTCAATACAGGACCCCTGCGCCAGTATGAGCTTCCAATCGCCGACTCCCACAAATCTACTATATCGTCAACATTTCTTCCAATAAGAAGCGGCTTTAAATTCACCTCAAGAGCTGTCTTCACTGCCTGCCAGCGTTGTGTAAATGTGGCGCATCCCAGACCATAAAGTCCAGGCTCTGTGGTTTCTACTTTCACTACAAGCAAGTCAACTCCATTGGGAGCTGTCGCTATCGTTCTGATATCTTTTATTTTTATATCTGACATCTTTATTTCTCTCCTTTCACTCTTTCCGGCATTCCGGGAAGAATTAGCCCGCCGTCGACTCTAAGTGTAATTCCCGTTATGTAAGATGCATTTTCAGAAGCCAGAAAGGCCGCCGCCTTTCCAATATCCTCCGGTCGTCCCATACGTCCGAGAGGAATTTTCTTTCCAAGCTGCTGATATATTTCCTTCATCGATTGGTATTCTTCCTCACCCTCTGTCCGTACCTCAACAGATCCCGGCGCCACGTTATTAATACGAATTCCATAAGGAGCCAGTTCTAAAGCAAAGGATTGAACGGCACGATTAAGTCCCGCCTTACACGCCCCGTAAATCCCATCGCCAGGATAAGCACGTTCTCCTCTCGTAGATGTAATATTGATGATACATCCGCAAATTTTATGCTCTTTCATATAACTGGCACAAATCTGCATCATCCATATATAGTTCTTAAAATCCAGATTAAGCAGTAAGTCCATTTTTTCTTCTGTAATATCTAAAAGATTTTCAAACCATGTCACTCCTGCATTGTTTACCAGTACGTCAGCCCCTCCCAAATATTCCGCAGCGTTTCCAAAAAATATTTCCGCCTGCTTTTTATTCTGAAAATCCGCCTGAAAACAGCCGCAGTTTATCTCAAACTTCTCCTGTAATTCCTTTGCAAAAGCCAATGCTGCCGCTTCTCGTTTGTTATAGGAAAAAGCAACATCGTACCCCTTTGAAGCCAGTTCCAGCACAATCCCTTTTCCAATACCATGGCTGCCTCCTGTTACAATCGCTTTCTTTCTTATCATCTGAAAATCCCTTCTCTTTTTCTTATATTTCCGCCGCTTTAACTGCTTTAACAAAAACTGCCTCGGGAATTCTTACATCCGATAATGGCTCTCCTATTTCTCCTGTCTGCGGATTTCTTTCACAGAGCACTACGTTTCCGCTTTTCTGATTTGCGATCAATACAAACCTGTCATCCGGCGTAATGCAAAAATTACGGGGAAAACTTCCTCCACAGCTATAATGGCCGATTATTTCCACTGTTCCATTTTCTCTGGAAACCCGGAATGCAGCAATACTATCAGCCCCTCTGTTCGATGTATACAGGAATCTTTCATCCATGGAGAAATGAATATCCGCACCGAGATTAAAGTCCCCAAAGCTTTCCGGCAGCGTACTTACAATTTGTATTTCCCGAAAGCTTTCTCCATCCTTTTCTGATTCATAAACAAGCAATTTACTTCCCATTTCTGTCAGAACATACAAAAATCTTTCGTCTTTACTGAACACAAAATGCCGTGGTCCTGTGCCCTTGGGCGTATGAATCTGCATATCTTGTTTTCCGGGAAGAAGCTTTCCCCCATCAAGGATCTCATAGCAAAAAATCTGGTCAAGTCCCAAATCCGAAGCATATAGCCGTTTTCCATCCCCGGAAACACATGTTGCATGTATATGAGGTCCCTCCTGACGCACCTGATTTTCAAACCCTACTCCTTCATGCTGCTTAAAATCGCAAATTTCCTGTACACCAGTCTTTTCATCCACCCGGCATACAACGAGGCTGCCGCTCATATAATTTGCAGCCGAAATATATTTTCCATCCGGCCAGAGATACAGATGGCACATAGCAGTCCCTTCTGTTTTTATTTTATTGACATGCTCCAATTCACCCGTAACACAATTTCTCAAAAAGGAATGAATATACCCGCAGTCCTCAAGCTCACTGACTGAAAACAACCAATTCTGTGTGACACACAAAAATGAAGGATTTAAACTTACCTCCGGATAGGAATTCCGTATGACCAGCTTCTTTTTCTCTGTGTTTAATTCCAACAGATAAATTCCATCTCCACCCTTTTCTCCCATATAAGAGCCTGCATAAACATGGTAAATCATCTTCTGTCGTTCTCCTTTTTCTTCATTGTTTTAATTAGTAAATATCTCCATTATCCTGTATATCATGTTCTTTTCCTGCAGCATCTATTGACGCTTTTCTAAACAGATCATTAAAATATTCCGCAAGTTCACTTGGCATATTCTTTCCTCCTGATTCTCCTGTCATCTTTTTCACACCATACTATTTTCCTCCTGGATTATCAATTTTTAATTTTTCATCTTCAGTTATTGCTTTTCAGAAATCTGAATAGTTGTCTACAATATGAAAAAACACAAATAATAATTATTTAAATTCCATATCAAATGCGGATTCCATATATTCACAAGCACTTCGTGTCAAACCACATTTTTCAGCAAGTAATTTCCAATTCTTGCATACGACCTCCGTAATTTTCTCGATCATCTCACCAGCCTCAAGCTTATTTATCCCAAAATATTTTGCTACACTCATTGCAAGTTCCAGCGAAATGGAATTATCATCCATACTGACATTTAAGGACAGGTTATTTCCATACGGGACTGGATTTACATCATAGAGCGGGGACAATCTCCATCCATTTTTGGTCAAAATAAATCCATGGTTTCTTAAATGGTCATCTGTATTTGATACTGCCATGTTAAACACAATCCTTTTCCATAATTCTTTCAAATCCCGTTTCGGCTCTGCTCCGTTCGACTTAATAAAAGAGACCAGTTCCAAATAACTGGATCCATCTTCTCCCGATGCGCCATCCATCTTTCCGAGCAGGGTCATTGCTGAGGCAAAATGAATTCTTCTATCGCAATCCCTGTCAAACCGCTTTACAAGAAAAGTAGAACCATTTCGGGAAAATGTTTCCAATTTTGCTTCCGGTACATCAAGCCCACACATTTTTGCCAAATCATGAACTACCATTTCCCACGCGCCGAAATTATATTCATCATGCTTAGATGGGAATTTTGCAATCCACAGGTTTCCTTTCTCATCCTTTACCGTAGCTTTTGGGCGAGCCCCTCCAAGAGATGATCCTGGTGCTAAAAGTTGCCGCAGCCATTTTGTTTCCAATCCACTTTCATCATTTTCAAAGCCCCAACTGGCAGCTTCCAATGTACGCAATGTAGTCCATGGAGGGGTGGCCAGTTCCTGATCATCCGACAAAAATATACCGTTTCTTTCAGTTTTGAAACGTAATGCACCCATACGTGCTTTGTCATATACCCCCAACAGATAATCACTTTCTCCTAATTTCTTTGGTTTTCGCTCTTCTCTTCTGGCCAGTTCTGCTTCTCTTCTCCGCATCAGAAGTCTTCCCCATCTGTCCGGACATGAATCTGCAAATACTCCGAACAATATTTTATCCATTGGTACATAATGTCTTCCGTTATATAATAACAAATCAGGATCCAAAAGATAATTTGCTGTTGGAGATGTCAACCATTCTGTTTCATATTCAAAAGAAAATTGTTCTTTTCCTCTGATAAAAGAAACATAAAGTTTTCCAATTAATTGGGGGACTGATTCAGTCCAATTTTCATAGACAAATATTGATTTTTCTTCCATCATGTTTCACTTCTTTCTTTTGGCGCACGTTTTCTGGTCACAAGTTCCAAATCCTGCAGCTTACGTCCAAACTCATCATCCTTTGCGATCAGTAATAAATCTTTATCTAAATTGTTTAACGCATGTAATACTGCCGCATACATTCCAATCGCTACCGTAGGCGCTCCTTTCTCTATAGACCATAAGGTCGCACGACTAATTCCTGCACGTTCCGCGACCAATTCTGCTGATAATTTTCTGCGAAGCCTGGCTAATTTGATTTGTTCTCCCATTTGCTCCAGAATCATTTCTGTCTGCGGCATAATAACAACTGTTTTTTTACTCATGCGTTCTGCATCTCCTGTTATATTTTTTATAATTATAAACAAATATCTGATTTTTGTCAATTTTATTAAACATTATACATCAAAACTTTTCCTGTGTCCCAATTTAAGACCCGCCCGCGAGTCTTGGTGTGGGATTCGGGTCAGCTACGCTGATATAATCACAAGGAAAAGACTCCTACATAAGCAATCTTATTTAGAGTCTTTTTCTTGTAAATTCTTATTTATAAATATATTTACTGTCCCAGAGCGTGTTTGAAAATATAGCATAAAAAGTTTAAATCGCTGTTTTTAATTAACCATCACCATGTCCGGATTGGTCTTAAAATATACTGCTCTTGAAATTTTGCTTTTCTCTAAATATTGATTCTCTTCAAGGTTCCCAAGCACCTGTTTTCTCAGATATGTTGAGTCACTTATTCCCAGATACTCTGCAATCTCTGAAACCTTATGTGCCTGATAATAGCAAAACGAAAGTATCTTATCATCATAATCCGTTCCATTTGGTACAGGAGCAAACGTAAGTACAGGAATATTACTATCCTCTACACCTTCCAGATATGTCAGATCTGGCAACACGAGCGTAAAATGATCCGATGAAGAATAAATATAGGGGCGATGCGCTTCATCCTTTCCTGCATATTCTTCTATAATTTTGTCAAATCCGGTGCCAGCAGCCTCCATTACATTACAACTCACCAAAACTGATGCAATTAGCTCATTTCTTCTTTTTGAAATGATTCTGGACAAATCATAGGTTTTCCCTAATTTTTCTCCTCTATAAAAGCTACCTGGCGATGATATTTCCAGCCTGTCTTTATACATATCCACCTGAATTTGTGTGCCATCAAGGAAATAATCGCGATGTGCAACGGCGTTTATCACACCTTCAAACAAAGCCCTCTGCGGATACGCATCAATATTCTTTCTTGTATTTTCCAGCTTTACTATTGAATGGTTCATCCGCTGTGTCACAAACTCCATAATATAATTTATCACAGCGATAATATTTCCACGAAAACGATTGATTGTCACAATCCTCTCACTTCCCTTATTGAACCCTGCGAATACCGAGCACTGAACCTCCGTCTTTTTCTCCTGATAATTATCTTCGAACAGCACGGCCCCGTTTGCAAGCAGTCCTTCCTCATTATAAAATCCCATCGACTGTAAAGCCTTCTCGGTCAGAACCCTGCCATTGTTATGAGAGGCATAAAATTCACGAAGAGTTTTAAAATTTGATGCTTCGTATTTCTTATCTGAGATTAGAATGTCATACTGCGTGTTTTTACTTTTTACACTCATCTCTATAATTTCCTCATAAGTCGCACCATTTGTAAATCCATCTCTTCTCATGAAAATAGAAGGGATGTTTTTATATTTCAAAATCACCGGTTTAATAACAGATTCCGGAACTTGAACGCGAATGATGAATCGCTCATTTCCCTTTCTTTCATAGCGAATGAATGATATTTTCATCTGCGGTCTTGGTACTAAATGTTCATTTACCTGATTATTAAAATAATTCCGTTCATTATCTGCCTCAATCCGATCAAAACCAATCAGCTTATTAGTTTTGTCTTCAACACCAATATAAAAATCTCCACCCGATGCATTGGCGAAACCTGCTATGCTTTTAAGCCAGCCAACCACATCTTCTCGATTTAATTTACCTTTACACTCCAATTTACCGTTTTCCAGTTGCAGATCATTTACGATTTCTTCCAAATACATAGGCTCACCTCAGACAACATTTTTGATTTTTCAATTATACTTCAACTATACTTTAATGTCAATTTCAAAATTATTTCAGATAAATTTCAATTTACTTTGAAATACTATTTTATTGTGCTCAAGGTCCCCTTGTTTTATAATCTAGAAATGAGCAAATAGCGAATTTTGCACAAAAGTAAAGACATCTCCTAATTAATAAAGTATAATTGTAATAACCACAAAACAATGTACTTAATCAACGTGGAGAACACCACTATGACGGTAGCCAATATTACCGAAGCCATCTGATATATGCTCCGCGAGGATGTGCAGGGATTCGGTTTGGAATTATGTCAGCGTAGCTGACCCGAATCCCGCACCAAGACTCGACATTTCTAATCCTTTCCTGGCATGGCCAACGTACGGAACATTCAGACAATGACGTGGGATCTTCTCTGATTTTTGTCCGAATTACTGCTCTAACATCGTCTCCGCAAAGATCCCGTACCCGCTGGTGGAATCCTGTACAAAGACATGGGTGACGGCTCCCACAAATTTTCCGTTCTGGCAGACAGGCGACCCCGACATACCCTGTACGATTCCTCCTGTTTCCTCTAAAAGCCTTTCATCGGTCACATGAATGACAAAGCTTTTATTGGTATCCTCATGGTTCATATCGATTTTTGTAATTTCTGCTTCATATTCCTGCACCTCGTCTCCGATGCAGCACAGGATTGAAGCCGGCCCTGTTTCAATCTCCTGCTTATATGCCACGGGCATCTGTTTCAGTGAGATTGCATCTTTATTATCGTCTCCGATACTCCCGAATATGCCATTCCCGCTGTTTACTGTGATGCTTCCCAGGATATTTCCCGGGTCGTAGCGGATCAGTCCGGATAATTCTCCCGGGCTTCCTTTGCTGCCCTTCTGGATTCCCAGTATCTCAGCATTGTATAAGGCTCCGTCATGGATTTCCAGCAGTTCCCCGGTATCCACGTCGCTGATCCCATGTCCCAGCGCCCCATAATTTCCCTCCGCATCCACAAAGGTCAGCGTCCCGATTCCCTGGGTGTCGTCCCGAACCCAGATTCCAAGCTTATATTTCCCTTCAGCGTCTTTTACCGGAGTAAGGGAAACAGGTATCACTTCCCCATTACGCTTAATTTCCAGCGTCACATTGTCTCCGTCCAGCAGGGACAGATCCTCCATCAGATCCTGCTTGGTGCTTACCGCCTGCTCATTAAACGCCACAATATAATCGCCGGGCTTTACAATGTTTTTTGCCGGCTCCTGAGAGATGCCGCTTTCTGACAGGATCTCTCCGGTATCAATGATCAAAACACCTTCTGTTTCCATGTAAATTCCCACCGTGCTTCCGCTTACCAGCACATTCCTGCTGTCCACAGGAGTTACCTTGACTTCTTTAAAAGGAACAACTCCCAGCAGCCTGCACGGAAGCAGATAACTGCCCTCCTGAGATACGGCCACCGCATCCTCAAAGGATACGAAGGGCTGCTCCAAAAGCGCCTGGACGTCTTCTCCCTCACCCTTTTCCACATGGATTTCATCCGGTATTTTCCGGTCTATATACCTGAATCCAAGCCATCCCATAGCCAGCAAATCCAAACCCAGGCACCATAATACAAAGCATCGGTACTTCCTCTTTCTTTCCATTCCGCCTCATCCTTTCGTGTATTTTATCCATTGTTTTATCTCTTTCTTTATCTTCCTTAATAAAGCAGAGAAGTCCTCCTGCACTTTCTGAAGCTCTCACTTTTTATAAATCCTCCTGCCAATTGCTTCATGAAATAAGTGTCTTTCTCTTTCTTATAAGCATTCTTCTTATAAGTATTCTTCTTATAAACACTCTTCTTATAAGTCGTTTTGTTACAAGAAAAAGAGAGGATATCCTCATGGATGAATCCTCTCTTAGTATGCGGTGAAAAGATTTATTTCACTCTTGTATTTTTATGTACCTGTGCCAATTGTTTCATCTCCCGGGCGTTCTCAAGAACGGCCGCCGTAATCTCCGCGCCGCCCAGAAGTCTTGCAAGCTCACGGATCTCATCCTCGCCGTCAAGCGGATGAATCTCCGTAATGGTTTCTGTTCCCTTCAGGTGCTTTTCGATTTCAAAATGCCTGTCCGCCATGGCGGCGATCTGGGGCAGATGGGTAATGCAGATAACCTGATGATGGCTTCCTATCACAGCCATTTTTTCTGATACCTTCTGCGCTGTCCTGCCGCTGATCCCGGTATCGATCTCATCAAAAATCAGCGTTTCTATCTGATCCCTGTCCGCAAGGATCGCTTTCAGCGCCAGCATGATCCTGGACAGCTCGCCGCCGGAAACGATCTTTCCCAGTGGCTTTAACGGCTCGCCGGGATTTGTGGAGATCTGGTATTCGATATCGTCAAAACCGTCCGCGCTGTAGGACGCCTTCCGTTCAAAACGGATATCAAAATCCACGTCCAGGAAATTCAGATCCTGAAGTCCTTCGATTACCTTTTTAATTAATTGTTTACTATATTCTTTCCTGATCTTTGACAAATCATACGAAGCTTTTTCCAAAGTTTTTTCTGCTTTTGCGGCGTTTTCTTTTGCTTCCTGGAAAATCTCGTCAAATCTGAGAATATTTTCCAGCTTTTCCTGCTGCTTCCTCTGGTAGTCCAGAATCTCTTCTATGCTCTGTCCGTACTTGGCCTTCAGGCCGTTGATAAGATCCAGCCTCTGCTCTGTTTCAAAAAAGGTCTCGCCGTCAAAGGTCAGGTCATCCAGATACGACGAAATCTCACGGTTAAAGTCGTTTACCAGGGCATCGATCTCCTGCAGGGACGATTCCATCCCTTCCAGTTCTTTGTCAAATTCCGTTACTCTGGAAAGCTCTCTGAGGGCATTCCCGATCAGTTCTCCCGCCCCTTGCTGCCCCTCGTATCCGGTCAGCCCGTGGACAGTCTGAAGGGTTTCCACGATACGCTTGCCGTTGCTCAGCTTCCGGTACAGCTTCTCAAGCTCTTCATCCTCTCCGGGCGTCAGATGCGCGCTCTCTATCTCCTGAATCTCAAATTCCAGAAAAGCCTTTTCCCGGTTTCTCTGCTCTTCGTTCATATCCAGGTTTTTTAAGTCTGTCAGGCACTTCCGGTAAACCGAAAAAGCTTGTTTTACTTCTTCCTTTTTGGGAAGGATCTTTTCTTTGCCGTAGGCGTCCAGAATCTCCAACTGTTTATCCTGATAAAGGAGAGACTGGTGCTCATGCTGCCCGTGAATGTCAAGAAGGCAGGCCGCGGCCGCTTTCATCTGGCCCACGGTACTTGTCTCGCCGTTGATCTTATTGATGCTCCTGCCGTCTAAAATCTTTCTGGACAACAATACCTGTCCGTCCTCCGGCACAATATCCAAAGCTCTTAAAGCTTCTTCCGCTTTTGTATTCTCAATCTGGAACAACAGCTCCACCAGCGCATACTGGGCGTTTTCCCGTATCATTCCCCTGGAAATCTTACTTCCGAGAATGAGCTGCATAGACCCCAGCAAAACAGACTTACCTGCGCCGGTTTCACCGGTGAGGATATTCAGCCCTGGTCCGAATTCCACCTCGATTTCCTCAATCAGTGCAAGATTTTTTACATGCAGATGAACTAACATATCTACCTCAACTTTCCTCCTACACATACAAACTTTTCCGCCTGTGCGGTTGAAATATCAGGAATATTCCAACCTGTCCCTTATCTTTGCAAAACTCGCGCTTAAGCGCTTTTGCGTCTGCTGTCGCAGCCGCGCTTTACTCATTACTTCTTCAGGCTTCCGCGCAGCCTCTCGGCCGCGCTTGCAGCCTGCTCCGAATCCCTTGCCACGCACATCACCGTATCGTCTCCGGCAATGCTTCCGAGGATTTCCTTCCATTTCATCGCATCCAGAGCAGCCGCAACTCCCATAGCCATTCCCGGCACTGTCCGTATCACAAGCATATTCTGGCCTACGTCAATGGAGGTCACCGCATCATGCAGCACCCGGATATATTTATCTCCGAGAGCATCTGTCTCTTCCTTAAGGATCGCATATCTGGACTTTCCGTCCTTCCCGGCGACCTTTGTCATCTTCAAAGCCCGGATATCCCTGGAAACCGTCGCCTGCGTCACCTTAAACCCGGCTTCATTCAGCCGGGCCGCCAGCTCCTCCTGGGTATCAATATCGTACTTCTGGATCAGTTCCACAATCTTCTCATGTCTGGCAACCTTCACGTCACAACCTCCTAGCACTGCATGCAGCATACTCCCGCCGCCTCTCCAAAACCTAAAGGCCAGGGCGTGTTTGAAAATTCATTCCAGCAATCTGCATCCCCCATTTTGTAGAATACATCTTGCAGAAAGCAATTTTCAAGCACACTCCAGGGCTTTTGCCTCTCAGCTATTGCGCATCTTCTGTCTCAATATCTCTACAAAGCTCAAATGGCTGAGCTTCAAAATCTTCGTACTTACCGCCGACCTGCGGATCACGATCCTGTCTCCCGTAACCATGGGGATCATGGTGTCCCCGTCAAAGGAGGCCAGTCCCTTCTCCTGATTCTGCCTGCGGCCTTCCCCCAGTTCCACTGTGATCACATCCTCCGCCGGAAAAATAATACTTCTCGTATTCAACGTATGGGGAGCGATGGGCGTCATCAGGGTCATTGCCGCATTGGGCGATACGATGGGGCCTCCGCAGGACAGGCTGTACCCGGTGGAGCCTGTAGGGGTGGAAATAATAATTCCGTCAGCGTTATAAGAATTCAGATATTCTTCATTCACATAATTCTTAAACCGGACTACCCGAAGAGGCCCCTCCCTGCAGATCACAATATCATTCAGTGCAAGATCCTCTCCCACGATCTTCCCGTCCCTGTATACGGTTCCGGTGAGCATCATCCGATCCTCAATCTCATAATCGTCCGCCATAAGCTGATCCAGCGCCGGATACAAAGACTGTCTGTCCACCTCCGCCAGATACCCCAGATTTCCCATGTTGATCCCCAGAAGAGGAATCTCCCTATGTACCACATCCCGGGCCGCCTGCAGAAGCGTTCCGTCGCCTCCCAGCACAATGATACACTGGGTTCCGTCCGGTATCAGTTCAGGATCCGTATAATGATAAGGCCCGTCCAGCTTCTGCCCTGCCTGCTGCACCTGGCACTGACGGCCGTTTTCTTTCAGATAAGAGACGATCCGGTCGGTAAGCCTGAATCCCTCGTCCTTCATGCTGTTTGTTATGATATAAAACTTATCCATGCTTCCCGTTCCTCAATCCATGCTTTCTGTTCCTCAATCCAGCTTCCTGTGAGCAGCCTCTACCACTGCCGCAATGTCCGTATCCGGTTCCGGGAAAATTTCCGTCCCCTCCGGATATTTTTTCAGATGGAGAAGATACTCGATATTCCCTTCCGGCCCTTTGATGGGAGAGAAATCAAGATGGCAGGGCTTCAGCGCAATTCCCATGGCAAACTCTGTCACCTTTTCAATGACCTCTCTGTGGACCGCCGGATCCCGGACGACCCCTTTCTTTCCCACCTTTTCCCGGCCTGCCTCAAACTGGGGCTTGATCAGGCACACGATCTCCCCTTCCTCCGTCAGAAGATTCCGTACGGGAAGGAGCACCTTCGTCAGGGAAATAAAGGAAACGTCTATTGACGAGAATGCCGCCGGCTCTTCTATATGCTCCGGCAGCACATACCGGATATTCGTCTTTTCCATACATACCACCCGCGGGTCGTTGCGCAGCTTCCAGTCCAGCTGGCCGTATCCTACATCAATAGAATACACCTTCACCGCGCCGTTCTGCAGCATACAGTCCGTAAAGCCTCCGGTAGAGGCGCCTACGTCCATACACACCTTATCCTTTAAGACAACGCCGAAGTTCTGCATGGCCTTCTCAAGCTTCAGGCCGCCGCGGCTCACGTAAGGTAAGGTGTTTCCTCTTACCTCGATCTTCACGGTTTCCTGAAACATGGTTCCTGCCTTATCTTCCTTCTGCCCGTCCACATACACGTCCCCGGACATAATATATGCCTTTGCTTTCTCCCTGGATGGAGCAAGCGCACGCTCCACCATCAAAAGATCCAATCGTTTCTTCATGTCAGTCCTCATATTCTTCTATTGCACGCAGAATCCCCGCAGGCGACAGCCCGATCTTTGCCCGCAGGCTGTCCACGTTTCCGTGCTCCACAAAGCGGTCCCAGATCG
The DNA here is from genome assembly GCA_030524715.1 of Eubacteriales bacterium. Classification (GTDB taxonomy): domain Bacteria; phylum Bacillota; class Clostridia; order Lachnospirales; family Lachnospiraceae; genus Blautia_A. The sequence continues at coordinate 34,153 of JAUNGB010000013.1, forward strand.
CAAGGGAAAGCACCCGCGTATCCGGATGACAGGCCTCCATATAGGCTGCCACATGCTCTCCGAAGCCGCCGTTTTTTACATTTTCTTCCACTGTCACAAACAAATGATGCGACCTGGATAATTCATCCAGCAAAGCCGTATCCAACGGCTTTACAAATCTTACGTTCACAAAGGTCGGATCCTCTCCCCGATCCTTCAGCGCCTCATAAACGGACGCACACTCCCGGACCATACTTCCTGCCGCCAGGATCGCCGTCCCGGAGCCATGGTGGAGAACCTCGCTCTTTCCATGCACAACAGGCGCATTGTACTCCTTTAATCCCTGATAGACGCTTCCCCTTGGATAACGGATAGCGCAGGGACCCGGATGCTGTACGGCAAATTTCAGCATCTCGGCAAGCTCCCATTGATTCTTGGGCGCCATCACCGTCATATTTGGCATCATGCTTAAATAAGACAGATCAAAGCAGCCCTGATGGGTCTCCCCGTCCGCTCCCACAAGCCCGGCGCGGTCCACCGCGAAGATCACATGAAGGTTCTGCATACACACATCATGAAGGATCTGATCCACAGCCCTCTGCATGAAAGAGGAGTAGATCGCCACCACAGGAATCATCCCGCCAAGGGCAAGGCCCGCCGCAAATGTCACTGCGTGCTCTTCTGCGATCCCCACGTCAAAAAATCGATCCGGACAGGCCTTTGCAAACTTCACCAGCCCTGTTCCCTCCGGCATGGCCGCGGTGATTCCCACCAGCCGCTCATTGGCCTTTCCCAGCTCCCGCATGGTTTCCCCAAAAATATCCGTATAGGTCGGCGCCGTTTTCTTTTCCAGGGGCTTTCCTGTTTTAATATCGAAGGGTCCTGTCCCATGGAAGATGTCAGGATGGACGCTCGCCGGAACATAGCCCATACCCTTCTTTGTCAGGACATGCACTACCACCGGCCCTTCCACGCGCTTTGCTTCATTAAAGAGCTTCATCATCTGACGCATGTTGTGGCCGTCAACAGGCCCTAAATACGTCAGTCCCATATTTTCAAAAAGCATTCCGGGAATAAAGAGCTGTTTGATGCTGCTCTTGGTTTTACGCACGGTATCCACCAGGGCAGTCCCCACCTTCGGAATCTTCTTCAGGCTCTTTGTCACACTAAGCTTCATTCCCGTATACGCCTCCGCCGTCCGCAGGGCGCTCAGATAAGTAGACATTCCTCCCACATTGGGAGAAATCGACATATTGTTGTCATTGATGATAATGATAAAGTTTGTTTTCAGCTCCGCCGCATTGTTCAATGCCTCATACGCCATGCCTCCGGTCAAAGCCCCGTCGCCGATCACCGAGACTACCCGATACTTCTGTCCCAGTAAATCCCTGGCTCTTACATAGCCAAGCCCCGCAGAGATAGAATTGGAGCTGTGCCCCGCGTCAAAGGCGTCGCAGTCGCTCTCCTTTCTTTTGGGAAAACCGCTCATCCCTCCTTCTTTGCGAAGTCCGGCAAATTCCTCTTTTCTTCCTGTGAGGATTTTGTGGGTGTATGCCTGATGCCCTACATCCCAGATCAGCTTATCCTGGGGGAAATCCAGGACATTGTGAAGGGCTATGGTCAGCTCCACCACCCCAAGGTTGGAAGCAAGATGGCCTCCTGTGCGGCTCACGGATTCTATTAAAAACCGTCTGATCTCTTCTGCAAGCTGTGGAAAATCCGCCAGCGGAATTTTATGAATATCATTTGGCTTCCTGATCTTTTCCAGAATCATTCGTATCCCTCTTTCACTTTCTGCGGCTGATCAGTTCCTCTGTCAACGCACACAGAAATTCGTTTTTTTGGTTCAGGCTGCCGAGGATCCCAAGGGCCTCCCTGGAAAGCTCTTCCACCTGCTGCGCCGCCTTATGGATCCCAAAAAGCGTCACATATGTAACTTTATGATTCTTCTCGTCACTGTGAACCGGTTTGCCAAGCTCTTCGCTTGTACTGGTCACATCTAAAATGTCGTCCTGTATCTGAAACGCCAGCCCGATATTCCGGGCGGCTTTTTCGATGGCTGCAATCTCTTCCTCCGACGCTCCCGCAAGAATCGCCCCCGTCATCATAGAGGCCTCAATGAGCGCGGAGGTTTTATGCTCGTAAATATAATCCAGCATCTCCCGGCTTAAGGGCTTGCCGTCATTTTCCACATCCACGCTCTGTCCGCCCAGCATCCCGTAGATCCCCGTCTTTTCTGACATGACCCGAAGGGCGCGGATCACCCGCGAGTCTCCCGGCGCCATGTCAAACGCGCGGAACATGGTTTCGTAGGCATAGTTCAGAAGAGCCACGCCGCTTAATACTCCCATAGCCTCCCCATAGACCTTATGGGTGGTGAGCCTTCCCCTCCGGTAATCGTCATTGTCAATGGCAGGAAGGTCGTCATGGATCAGGGAGTGGGTGTGGATCATTTCCATAGCGGCCATAAATGGACGCACAAGCTCCTCATCGCCATGAAACAGGCGGCAGGTTTCCAGCATCAGTATCGGGCGAAGGCGCTTTCCGCCCGCGCACATACTGTAATTCATGGCTTCCGCCATTGTTTTTGCAAAGCCTTCCTCCGGGGGAAGGTACTGACGGATCGCTGCCTCAGCCTCGTCCGTTCTTTTTTTCAGTTCATCTTGAAAATTCACGTAATGTCCCATCCTCATCCATCTGCAGCATTTTCTTTTCTACGGTATCAAGCTTGCCGCTGCAATATTTCAAAAGCTCCATACCCTGTTTATATAAAAGAAAGGAATCCTCCAGGGAGGTCTCTCTGTCCTCAAGCCTGCCAGCCAGGACGTCCAGTTCCTGAAAAGCCTCTTCAAGAGTCTTCTGCTCCCCCTGCTCCGTATTCTTTTCTGTCTGCTCCATTTCTTTCTCCTTTTCTCATTGTCAGCCCGGATGTAAAGCGGGCAGTCTCATCATGCGCCAAGGCTCGCGGACGGACCTTGAACAGATGTATCATAGTCCTCTCTCTTCCTCCCGGGTATCTGTCACAGACGCCTCGATCATACCGTCAGTGACCGCAACGGTCAGTCTGTCCCCGGCTTTCACCTGGGAAATGCTCGTAACAGCCCTTCCCCCGGCATCCGATACATAGGAATATCCCTGATTCAGCTTCCGAAGAGGCGACAGGCCCTGAAACCGTTCCAGATAAATTCCAAGCCGATGCCGACAGTCCTGCAGCCTGCCCTTCATGGCAGCCTCCATCTGCAGTTCCAGATCCGCAAGCCTCTGGCGGTTCTCCCGCAGACGGCTTTCCGGACTCAGATACTGGAGACGGACCTGATACTGTTCAAGCCTGCTTCTGTAAAGTTCTGTTTTTCCCCACATGGCACGGTGCATCCGCTCCCCGTAAGCGGCAAGGGTTTCCAGCACGCTCCGATAATCGTCAACCGCAAGCTCTGCAGCAGCCGACGGCGTAGGCGCCCGGAGATCCGCCGCAAAATCGGCAATGGTAAAATCCGTCTCATGCCCCACAGCAGAGATGATGGGCGTACGGCATTCAAAAATAGCCCTGGCCACCATTTCCTCATTAAAGGCCCACAGATCCTCAATGGAGCCTCCGCCTCTGCCGACAATGATCACATCCACCCCGGCCTGATCCAGCATCCGGATGCCCCGGGCGATACTCTCCGCAGCTCCTTCCCCCTGCACAAGGGCAGGATAAAGGATCACCTGCAGATAAGGATTTCTGCGGTAGGAAATATTCCGGATATCCTGTACGGCGGCTCCGGTGGGCGCCGTCACAACGCCCAGCCTCTTAATAAACCTGGGAATGGGCTGCTTGTACTCTGCGGCAAACATCCCCATATCCTCCAACTCCTGCTTCAGCTTCAGGAAACGTTCATACAGCGCTCCGGCGCCTTCCAGCGTGATTTCCTTTACATAGAGCTGATACCGGCCGTCCCTCTCATAGACATCCACCGCTCCGCCCGCCACGATCTTATCCCCGTCCTTCATACGGAAGGCCAGTCCTCTCCTGTGGCCGGCAAACATCACGCAGCTTAACACACCGGTTTCGTCCTTTAAGGAAAAATAAATATGTCCGCTGGTATGATACTTACAGTTGGACACCTCGCCCTTTACATAGATCTTCTGGAGGAAAAAATCCTGGGTAAACATATTTTTCACATAGCGGTTCACCTGTCCCACAGAATATATGTTTTTCATTTTGTCTCCGCTTCCGCTCCCGCCTCCGGTCTGCCGCCGGATTTGGATTTAATAATGATCTTTGCCTTATGGGCCGGTCTTCTTCCCGGCTTACGGCCCTCATCAGAATCCTTCTTACCGCTGGCGATCTTCCCTAATACGCCGTTTACAAAAGAGCCGGAGGTTTCCCCTCCGAAGCATTTGGCGATCTCAACCGCTTCATTGATGGCGACGCTCACAGGGACGTCTGATTCGTATTTCATCTCATAAACCGCAAGACGAAGGGCCGTCAGGTCCACACGGTTCATACGGCTTGTCTTCCATCCGCGGCTGTACTCGTTGAGCACGCCGTCGATCTCATCCAGATGCTCCAGCACGCAGTTATACTTCTCTTTCATGTATTCCTGGTCCTTCTCTTCCAGCTCTTCGATGCCTTCCAGATAAAGGGATACCTGCCCGGGCATTTCTTCTCCCGAATTAAACTGCGTCATAAACAGCAGCTTAAAAATATGTTCTCTTTGCTCTCGTCTTCGCATAGTCCCTCCTGCATATAGAAAAAAGGAAAGGTTTACTTTCCTTTTTCGTTCTCCATATCTACACTTGCGATGCGGATGTTTACGTCCGCAACCTCCAGTCCGGTCATATTTTCTATGGAAGATTTTACCTTTTCCTGTACCTTCCGGCTGGTCTCCAGGATATTCTTGCCGAACTCGATGTTCAGGGTAAGGTCAACCGTGACCACTCCTTCCAGAACGGTTACCTTCACACCCTTGGAAAGATTCTTCATTCCAAGCTTGCTTACCAGCTCGTTGGTAATATTTCCTCCCATGGAAGCAACTCCGTCCACTTCCGTTGCCGCAAGACCTGCAATAATGGTCACAACCTCATCTGCAATCTGCACGTCTCCGATCCCGCTTACTTCCTGTATTTTATATGTTGTTCTCTTTTCTGCCATTTCAAACCCTCCTAAGGACATACCGAATCTGCGTTCGTAATACTACACCTATTATATCAAATCATCAAATAAAATAAAAGGGTTATTTACTGAATTCTGTTAATATTAAATCCGGATTTCTGTCCTGGGTCATCCCGACGCTCCAGGAATTGACGAACAGAAGCAGCGGATTTCCCTTCAAATCGGTAACCTTCTTCATATCGGAGGTTCCGGAAATCTTCGCCACATCCACCTCATCCTTGTTGGCGATCCAGCGGATATGCTCATAAGGCAGGTTTTCCAGGCGGATATCCACATTGTATTCGTTTTCCAGACGGAATTTCAACACGTCAAACTGCAGGACCCCAACCACGCCTACAATGATCTCTTCCATACCGGTATTAAATTCCTGGAAGATCTGAATAGCGCCCTCCTGGGCGATCTGATTGATTCCCTTTACAAACTGCTTCCTCTTCATGGTATCCAACTGACGCACCCTCGCAAAATGCTCCGGCGCAAAGGTAGGAATTCCTTCAAAAGCAAACTTCTTACCGGGCGCGCAGATGGTATCTCCAATGGAAAAGATACCCGGGTCAAAAACGCCTATGATATCTCCCGCAAAGGCCTCGTCCACCACATGACGGGATTCCGCCATCATCTGCTGGGGCTGAAGAAGACGCATCTTCTTATCCCCCTGAACATGGTATACCTCCTGAGAAGCATCAAACCTGCCGGAGCAGATGCGCATAAAGGCGATCCTGTCCCTGTGGGCCTTGTTCATATTTGCCTGAATCTTAAAGACAAAGGCAGAGAAATCCTCTGACATGGGATCGATCATTCCGGCGTCCGACATTCTCGGAAGCGGCGAGGTGGTCATGGCAAGGAAATGCTCAAGAAAGGTCTCCACGCCGAAGTTTGTCAGCGCAGAGCCGAAAAATACGGGGGTAAGCTCTCCTTTGCTGACCAGTTCCTGGTCAAAATCCGCGCTTGCGCCGTCCAGAAGCTCGATTTCTTCCAGAAGCTGCTCCTTCTGTTCCGGATCCACCGCCTGGTCAAGACGTTCGTCATTAATGTCGATTTCTTCGATATGCCCCTCCCGGGTACCCTTCTGGGTATCGGAGAAGGTCAGCACCTTATGTGTATTCCTGTCGTAAACGCCCCGGAATTTCTTGCCGGAACCGATAGGCCAGTTAATGGGGCAGGTTGCGATCCCCAGCTCCTTCTCTATTTCATCCAGAAGGTCAAAGGTATCGTTGGCATCCCTGTCCATCTTGTTGATAAAGGTAAAGATCGGGATATGGCGCATTACGCAAACCTTAAAAAGCTTCCGTGTCTGTGCCTCCACGCCCTTGGAGCCGTCGATGACCATGACTGCGGAATCCGCCGCCATCAGGGTACGGTAGGTATCCTCCGAAAAGTCCTGATGTCCCGGAGTATCCAGAATATTAATGCAATAGCCGTCGTAGTGGAACTGCAGAACAGACGAGGTGACGGAAATCCCTCTCTCCTTCTCTATTTCCATCCAGTCTGATACTGCATGGCGGGCCGTAGCCTTACCTTTCACGCTTCCGGCCAGATTAATGGCTCCGCCATACAGCAGAAATTTCTCTGTCAGGGTCGTTTTACCTGCATCCGGGTGGGAGATGATGGCAAAGGTTCTTCTTTTTTCTATTTCTTTCGTATACTTCGACACGGTTGGCCTCCTATACTTTTATTTCATTTATTGCCGCCGTCTTTTTAACCGGCAGCCATTTATTTACAGCATTCCTATTCTAGTATATGAAAGGTGTGACTGTCAAGGGATTTTGCATTCCTGGTAGTTATACACTATTAGCCCATAGCCTCGCAGCCAGTGCAAGGCCTGGATGTGAACAGGAACATTCTGCGCCTTTACTCACCCATGTACCGGTTAATCGTAAATCCCGTCTGTTTCAATGGGATAATCGTCATAGGTTTCCACCCATGTTTCCGTATCCTCAGAAGTATCCGTACTGCCGTCAGACTCTTCTTCATAGGTTTCGTCAGACGATGAGTCCTCCGCAGCCGGAGAAGCCGCCGCCCCGGCGTCCTCATCGCTCTGGTTCAGAGGGGTGATAATGATATTTTCCGCGGCGATTCCTGTCTTCCGCTTTACAATATCCTCGATCTGGGCGCGCTTGGCGTCCTCCAGATCTGCGGAGGGCACTACCACGTCGGCGGTTTCCCCTGTCAGGTTTACGATCACATCCTCAAAGCCTTTGGCCTCCAGAAGAAGCTCCGCAGCCGCCTCCTTCTCTGTAAGCTCTGTCATGGCGACCATGGTATTGACAGCCTCCTGCTTCTGATCGTCCCCAAGCTCCTGGTTATTAATGATCTCCTGAAGATCCGCCTTATTCTGGGAACGGATCTGTTCTCTGCTTAATTTCGCCTGGGCGGCAAAGCCGGAGGAACCGGTAAGTACGGCTTCGCCGGGGGTACTGGTATCCAGAGAGCCTGTATCCGCATCCGAGCCATCTGCCCCGTTCTCATCCAGAAGGGCTGTTTCATCAGTAAGGTCAAAATCGATCTCTTCCAGAATGCTGTCTGTACTTGCCTCCTTGTCTTTGAATCCCAGATCCACATCCGCAAAGTTGAGATATCCGGCCACCGCAATCAAAATTGCAAGCGAGGTGATAATCACCTGATTCTTTTTCATGATTTTTTTCACTTTTCCTCTCCTCATTTCATTTTCATTACTTTAATTTTATGGGCTTCTACCTGAAATAATGCCATAACTGCCTGCTGAATATTCTGTACGGTCACCGGATCGTCCGCGCCCTCCGCTGAGATGAGCACTCCGGTCACCTTTGTATCCCCGGAAGCATAGAATCCTTTCGTCTCCGTATCCTGACCTGTCATCAACAGCACCTGTACCTTCCCCACACCCTCCGCGCTGCCAAGAAGAGCCTCCAGCTTTGCTTCCAGTTCTGTCTTTTCTGCCAGGGCGTCTTCCCCGCTGCTTTCAAAAAGCTCTGCTGTTTTCTCGTCCTTTTTACGGGAGGTCGGCATTGCGATCACTGTCAGAAGCAGTCCCAGAAGCAGAAGCACGATCCACTGCCGGCGGTCCATCGACAGCAGTCTGTATCTGATAGTCTCCTTTTTGGATTCCGCATGCTTCCCTGAGTCCATTTTCAAGCCCCCTTTCCTGTTCTTCGGTCAGCGCACCCTCAACCGTAAGCAAAGCAGTCACACGCTCCCCTTCTATATGTACGGCCGCATCTGTAAGCTTTATGCCTTGATTTTCAAAAACCTCCCGGATTTTCTCAGTGATCTCCCGTTCAATTCCCTTTTTAAGATAAAGGATCTGGATATTTTCAAGCTCTTCCTGCTGCCGCAGCAGGGTTTCCTCTTCATAATTTCCCCGGAAGCTTTCCATAAGCTCTCCGCCTTTCCCCAACAGGGAAAATACGGGGGTACAGAGCATGACGATCAGCAGAAGACCCATAAAAAAGCGTATATATTTTTCATATTTACTGTCCGGCGCCAGATGCAGCGCCGCCGTAAACAGAATATAGAATACTGCCAGATTTTTCATCCACTGATAAATTTCTTCCCTCATCAGCCGCCTCCAAAGCTTACCATCAGGATCACAAAGGTGAGCATACAAAGTACCTCGGCTGTAAAAAGAAGCCGAAGAAGCATCCCGCAGCCTTCCCCCATGGTACTTAAACATTCCACCATACGCTTATCTGATATCGGCTGGGAAACCGCCGCAAAAAAGCGGTAGGAAAGAGACATGACTGCATAGTGGACGACCGGCCCTGCCCCTGCCAGAAAAAGCACAAGAAGAAAGGCCACGCCCATACTGTTGCGCACCAGGACCGCGCCGGTCACCACCAGTTCCGTTACCATATTGACGGCGTTTCCCACCCCGGGAAGGGCACTGGCAGTCTTTCCCACGGCGCTTCGTTTCAAAGAATCGATCACCGGGGACACCAGGCTTCGGACTACCTGAAGCCCCACAACCGCGCCCAGAAGCGTTTTCATCCCCCATCCGATGACCGTACTTAAAAGCTCGGACAGCTTTCCCAGCATTTCCTCCCGGGACAGATGATTTACCAGGCACAGCAGAACATACAGATTCACTCCCGGAAGCAGAAGATTCAGAAGAATCCACTGGATGATCCACACCAGAAGCAGCACTCCCTGATAAAAAACCGCCGCCGTAGAAGCGCCTGTAGAAGCCGCCACCGCCATAAAATACGCCGGGGCCAGCCCCTTCATAAACTCCGTTATCCAGCTTAAGCTTTTTTCCAGGCTGCCGCTCAGGGAGGAAAAGGATTCCATCAGCAATACAAACAGAAGAAGATAGGCAACATAAAAGCTGACCTCCCCGATCTGCCCGCTGTCAAACACCTGGGCAAAGTTTGAAAAAATCGCCGCCATGAGAACCAACAGCAGCACTCTGGCAAAAAGCCCCTTTTCTTCCTCAAGCCGGGAAAAGAAAAGGCCGCGCAGTAATTCCTGCACCGCCTCTTTCGACAAAATTTCCTCGCCCGCCATCAGGGTTTTCAGCGCCTCCGTAAAGGAAAAGCTGCTGCCTCCGAGCATTTCGTCCATCATGTTCTGTATTTCTGTAAAATCCATTTCCGAGAGCAATTCCTCCTGAAGCTCTTCCTGCTCCTGGACAGGCTCTTTTTGATCCGGCTTTTCCCGGACAGACTCTTCCTGCACGGACTCTTCCTGCATAGCCTCTTCCTGTACAGGCTCTTCCTGTACAGACTGTTTTTCTGTATTGTCAGAGCTTTTCTTCTGTGCGGCCCCGTAAGCCGTCCTGCCTATAAGGCAGATAAAACAGGCGCACCACAGCAGCAGTCTTTTTTTTCCTTTCGCCCCCATATCAGACCCTCATACCAGAAATTCCTCGATGGTTTCTAAAAGCGCTATCAGGACCGGCATACTGAGCACCATGACCGAAAGCTTACAGAACAGCTCGATCTGCGCCCCTGTGGCCTGATATCCCGCGTCCCTGCAGATTCCGGAGGAAAATTGCCCGATATAGGTGATGCCGATCATTTTTACAAGCGTGGAAAGATAACTGCTGTCCACAGGAAGGCTGTTTCTCAAACGGTCGATGGCCCCGAAGAGATACTGAAGCTTTCCCGCCGCAAGTCCCAGAATGATCACCCCGATTCCCATTGTGATCAACTGGGCAAATTCCGGTTTCGTATTTTTCAAAAAGAATCCAAGCATCACGCCGCCCACGCCCAAAAGAGAAATCCTGATGATATCCATAGCCCCTCCGTCACAGACCCTCAGTGAAAATTGTTTTGATATTTGCTTTGATATTTACTTTGATATTTGTTTCGATTCATGCTTCATTGACCCCCCATTGAAAACCGCACGTCGCTCTACAAAGTGAACAATGTCTGAATACTTTCAAACAGATCATAAATATACGGTACGATCCAGAACAACGCGATCAAAAGCCCCGCCAGGCTTACAAGAAATGCCTGTTCATCCCTGCCGCTGTGTTTTAATACCTGGGAAAGGATGGAGACAAGGATTCCAACCGCCGCAATTTTAAATATGATACTGACCTCCAAGGCCTCCTCCTTTCCGGGCAAGCTTACCAAACCAGAACAGCAAGCAGAATGCCGCCAAATATTCCCAGACTTTGGTACACCTTCTTTTTTGCAGGCATTTCCGCCCGAAGCGCTTCCAGGGAATTTTGAAGCTCCTGCTCATAAAGCTCCAACTGCTTCATCTGCATTTCCAGATCCAGATAGCCAAGATACCCTCCAAGAGCATACAGCTTCTCCTGTTCTTCTTTGGAAAGCCTTAAATGCGCAAGCTTTTCCTCCGCACATTCCCGGAAGATTTCCCCGAAACGTCTTCCTGATGGATTTTGCATCCTTTCCGCAGCCTCCCCAAGAAATTCGCCATACTCTCCCGGCAGCTTTGCAGCCGCCTCGCAAAAAGCATCATGAAGGGACGCATTCCCGCACCGGATCTCGGCTTTTAAAAGAATGGTCATCCGTATGAGCATCTCCATCGCCTTTGCCCTTCGCGTAATGGCATAGCTCTGGCAAAATCCAAGCCCTGTCCCTCCGATGAGGATCAGACAGATTCCCGCAGTTTTAAGCATGGCTGTCCCTCTCCGTCAAAAATCCCTTCCACGATTCCTGCATGCTCCCCTTTTCCCAGAAGAATATAGCGTTCAAATACCCTTGCTGCAAGAAGCCGGCTGTAAAAAGGCTGACGCAGAATATCCTCCAGAGAATTTCCGTGGGCGGTGGCGATCAGCTTGCAGCCGCAGTGGATCACGGATTCTACGGATTTATAATCCTCTTCCTTTCCAAGCTCGTCCACAGCCACCACAGAAGGGGACATGGAACGGATCAGCATCTGCATTCCTTCCGCCTTGGGACAGCCGTCCAGAATATCCGTGCGCATCCCAAGGTCATTCTGAGGAATCCCCTGATAGCACCCTGCAAGCTCACTGCGCTCATCCACCACCCCTACGGTAAGTCCGGCGATCCCGTCATAGCCGTTGCTGATGCTTCGGATGATATCCCGCAGCAGAGTTGTTTTTCCGCACCGGGGCGGGGAAATGATCAGCGTGTGGGCAACCCAGTCCTTTGTCTGTATATAAGGCAGCACCTGTCCGGAGCAGCCCAGGATCTGGTGAGCCAGACGTACGTTGATACAGGAAATATATTTCATTCCCCGGATACGTTCCCCATCCAGGATCACCTTTCCGGTCACCCCTACCCGGTGTCCTCCCTGAACGCTTATAAAACCCTGCCTGATCTCGTCCTCGTAAGCATACAGGGAATATCCGCAGACATATTCCAGCGTTTCCTTCAAGTCCTCCTTTGTAACCAGATATTGCTTTTCACCTTTTTGTTTCAGAAAACACTCTCCGCCGTCATAGGTCAGAAACAGCGGCCTTCCTACCCGGAGGCGTATTTCGTACACCTCCTCGTAGTTCAGGTCCGCCTCCATTAAAAGCCGGCGGATATTTCCCGCAAACAGGTTCCAGATCTGCTCTGCTTCCACATGCCTCACCTCTTTACAGTTAATATATGTAGGTGATTCAAAATTAGTACAGGCTTTTTATGTCATAGAAACCTTTGCAAAAAGAACAATATGAAATATCTTTCTATAGGATAAAATGATGAAGGTGTCAGAAAATATTCTAACGTGTATTTGACAGAAAAAGCTTCCCTGAATTTCAGGGAAGCTCCGCTTCTACATATTCCCAACGTATTTCCAGAGGATCCGCGGACCATACGGCTCCGCTGTATCCCGGCTCCAGATCCAGGAGCGTATAACTGCCGCTGTCCATGGGAATCGTCCTTAAGTCCCTTGACAGTCCCTCGCCGGTCCATTTAATATACGCTTCTCTTAATACCCACTGGGCAAAAAACGCCTGCTCCGGATCATCCGCATCCAGGATCTCGCGGATCATATCCGCCGGGACCATCCGCTCCAACATCTTCTCATAATTGACTTTGCGGTGTTCCTGGACGTCGATTCCCACCTCCTGTCCGGCAAAAATGCATACCACATATTTCCCCGAATGGCTGATATTATAGTGGACGCCGGGCTCCTGGGTAAAAAACGGCTTTCCATGCTCTCCCTTATCTCTCGGCTCATAGGCAAGCTTCATGCCGTACTCCTTTTGGAGTCCCTTTTCCAGAAGCTTTTCTCCTATCATATGCTCCATATTTTTCTTATCGTATTGTTCCGGAACTTCTGTGTAATAAATCACCGCATTCATATTCCTGCCTCCTCTAAAAAGCGGGACGGCTCCCGTTCTTTTTCATATTGCTGTTTAACGTAACACAGGGTAAGTTCTTTCTTTGCCCGTGTCATACCTACATAGAAAAGCCTCCGTTCTTCCTCAAGAGTTTCCGTAAGGACAGCTTTTTTATAGGGAATGCTGCCTTCGTTTACATTCAAAATATAAACAAAATCATATTCCAGCCCCTTGACGCCGTGAAGGGTGGATACGACAACGCCCTCCTTCTTGGTTTCCTGCTTTTTTGCCTGTTCGGTAAGCTTCGCAGTATAATCCCTGATGTATTCCTCCCATTCCTTCAGGGACTTCATACCTTTGGCACTCTCCATGATACGGTCCAGGATCTCTTTCAGCTCTTCTGGCTTTATTTTACGATATTGTGCGTATTCCTGCAAGTATTCTTCGTAATGTATTCCCTGACGGATGAAATTTATTGCGGCATAGGGAGGAAGGGTTTTCAGGATCCGAAGATGTGTTTCCAGCGTTGTAAGCCTGTCGCACATCCAGTCCTTATCCTGATAATATTCCTTTAGCTTTGAAACAGACACCACAGACGTCGTAAGGGCGTCCCTTGATATGTAACGGTTGGGGCGGTTCATCACCTGCAGAAAATTCTTTCTGGAAAAATCCCCCTCCGCAAGATGAAGATACGCAAGCATATCCCGGCATATCCAGTGGCTGAACAGATTAGGGAGCTGTTCCTTCATTGTAAAAGGGACCTGATATTCCATCAGGGTTCTTACAAGCCCTTCCGCTTCCTGATTCGTCCGCAGAAGAAGGGCGGTATCCTCCAGGTTTTCCCCTGTCTCCAGACGTTTTTTCAGATGCTGAACGATCTCCTGATATTCCTCCCTCGGGTTTTGAAATTCCCGGTGCCTGACAGGGACTCCTGCGGGATTTGGGGTGGTCAGCTTTTTTACAAAACGGTTGTCATTGTGGTCGATCACTTCCATGGCTGTTTTCAGGATATTGGCGCTGCAGCGGTAGTTGGTGTCCAGAATAACTGTCTGTGCTTTCGGATAATCCCGGGTAAAGCCCAGCATAATCTCCGGCCTTGCCCCGCGGAAATGATAAATGGACTGGTCGTCATCCCCTACGATAAAAAGATTGTCTTCCGGCTTTGCCAGAAGCCGGACAATATCGTACTGAAGCTGATTGATATCCTGAAATTCATCCACCAGGATATAGCGGAACTTTTCCTGCCATACCTTCAGAATATCCCTTCTTTTATCAAAAAGCTCATAGCAGCACAGCAGCATATCGTCAAAATCAAGCTTGCGCCGTTCCCGGCATGCCTTACGGTATCCCATAAAAATCCGGCGGAACACCTCGTCGGGACAGCTTGCGGAGTAATAATGCTTCAGAGAGATACGATTCCCCTTTACCAGGCTGATCTCCCTGGACAATTCTTCCGGAAAATCTCCTTCCTCCGCCAGCTCGCCGCCATAATTAAGGATCATCTCCCGAAGTATTTCAAACTTTTCTTCCTCTGAAAGGATATTGGCTGCAGTAAGATTGTATGCCTGCTTCAGAATCCCATAAAAAATGCCGTGGAAGGTACCGAAGGTGACAGAAGTCCGCTCCTGGCCTGTAAATTTCAGGAACCGTTCCCTCATCTCCCTTGCAGCCGCACGGGAAAAGGTAACGACCAAAACAGAAGAAGCAGGTATCTTCCCCTCGTTTATCATATGTGCAGTTCTTTCTACTATGACGGATGTTTTTCCCGAGCCGGGACCTGCCAGGACCATCATAGGTCCTGACAGATGGGCGATTGCCTTTTTTTGAGATGGATTTCTAATCATTTTAGTTTTATTTTCCACATTTTTCAATAGCAGTATCAGCTTAATTTTTCGATAGCGGCCTTTACGCGGCGGATGGTTTCTTCTTTTCCGATGATCTCCATGATCTCAGTTGCTCCTGCCGGAGTCATCTGCTTACCGGAAACTGCCGTACGCAGCGGCCACATCACATAACCGTTCTTGTAGCCTTTTTCCTTAACAAAGGCGCTAAGGGCGGCATATAACGGATCGTTGGAGTAATCCTCCTGTGCCTCCAATACCGGAAGAACCTCTTTTAAAACTGCAAGGGAGGTTTCCTCTGTGGTTTTCATTTTTTTATGACGGTACATGGAAACGTCATATTCCGGAACCTCTTCAAAGAAGTCGATCAGCTCCGGGATATCCGGAAACACTTCAATACGGGTCTGGACCATAGCCGCGATCTTTTTGAAATCATAGTCCTTTTTCAGTACCTGTTTCATATACGGAAGCGCCTTTTCATAGAAGGCCTCCGGATCCATTTTTTTGATATATTCGCCGTTCATCCAGCGCAGCTTTGTAATGTCAAAGACTGCCGGGGATTTGCTCATATGATGGTAATCAAACGCCTCGATCAGCTCCTGCAAGGAGAAAATCTCACGGTTATCCTGGGGGCTCCATCCAAGAAGAGCCACGAAGTTTACAATCGCTTCTGTAAGGAAGCCCTGATCCACCAGATCCTCATAGGAGGAATGTCCGGAACGCTTGGAAAGCTTCTGGTGATCCTCGTTGGTGATCAGAGGACAGTGTACATAGATGGGGATATCCCATCCGAACGCCTCATAAATACGGTTGTATTTCGGCGCGGAGGAAAGATATTCGTTTCCTCTTACCACATGGGTGATTCCCATTAAATGGTCGTCAATAACATTGGCAAAGTTGTAAGTGGGATAGCCGTCTGACTTAATCAGGATCAGATCCTCCAGTTCTTCATTGTTTACAGTGATGTCGCCGTAAATCACATCATGGAAGGTCGTAGTGCCTTCTGTGGGCATGTTGAATCGGATCACATGCGGCTCTCCTGCCGCAAGGCGGCGTTCCACCTCTTCCTTGGGAAGATGCAGGCAGCGCTTGTCATAGATAGAAATTTCCTTGCCGGCTACGGTACGCTTCATGGTTTCCAGTTCTTCCTGCCGGCAGAAGCAGTAATAAGCGTCTCCCTGCTCGATGAGCTTTTTCGCATATTTCAGGTAAAGGCCGGACGCCTGGCGTTCGCTCTGGACATACGGCCCTACTCCGCCGTCCTTATCCGGGCCTTCGTCATGGATAAGCCCGGTCTTCGCCAATGTACGGTAAATAATATCCACCGCGCCTTCCACGTAACGCTCCTGATCCGTGTCTTCAATACGGAGGATAAAATCTCCTCCCTCATGCTTGGTAATCAAATATGCATATAATGCGGTTCTTAAATTTCCTACGTGCATCCGTCCTGTAGGACTGGGTGCAAATCTTGTTCTCAGCTTCGTCATTTTATCGTCTCCTGTTGATTGGTTTTTCCGTCTTTTTCAGCCGCGCCTGTAAGGGCGCTTATCTCATTACGGGACGCATTTGGCTGTCCCGCGAAAGCAGGACGCATTTAACTTTCCCGCGAATAGTAGCCATTATAACACCAGTTCCGACATAATGTCCATAGGTTTCGCGTGAATTACGAAATCTGCCTTACTGTCGGCATAATGCTCCTGATCGTTGACAAGAATCAGTTTGTTCCCCTGAAAATACCGGAGGAAGGTATCCGCCAGGGAGGATTTCAGGTTACATCCCAGTGCAAGGAGCGTATCTGCCTTCTGTACTTCATCTGCCGCCCTGGATATCACACTGTTGTCCACCATTTCTCCTACCATTGATACTCCGGGACGGATCATGGCGCCGCAGGCTTCGCATTTGGGGACTCCCTTTGATTCCCGTATGTATTCCAGCGGATAATATTTGCCGCAATGCTGGCAGTAATTATTAAACACGCTTCCGTGAAGCTCATATACGTTCCGGCAGCCTGCCCTTTTTGCCAGAGAAAAAATGTCTCTGGTGATGATACATTTCAGTTTGCCATTTTCTTCCAGCCGCTGAAGATTCTTCATTCCGTCTCCAATCTCTCCCAGCTCGTTGATCATATCATTTCTGTAAAATTCATAGAACTGCCCCGGCCTTACGCTAAAAAAAGTAGTATTAAACAGTTCGTCCGGAGAATAGCCGTACTTAGCCTCGATATCATAGGAATCTTCCTCATCCCGATAATTGGTGCATCCGCACTGGGAGCTGACCCGCACTCCCATAAGGCAGACCAGATACCTGCTTTGGCCGATCATCTCTTTCAGACGGTTGATCTTATCTGTATTTCCTTCCATAAAACTCCCTCCCATTCCTGCCTGCTTATGCTGTGATCGCGCATCTTTTGTCTTGAATTTATTATACGTCAGGGAGGCTCTGTTTTCAAGGGAAAAGGATAGATATAAGAACACTTTAGCACTTTATCTGTCCGGCAGGAACAGGGAATTACCGAAAATCATGACACTTACAACAGCCGAAAAACCTGTTCCGCACACAGAGCCATATTTTTCTTTGCAGTCTCCGTGTCCATTGCTTTTTCAAGAGTGGTTACGCCACGTACAATAGGGAAAAATGCATCAATTCCTTCCTCATTGCATTTTCCCGCATCCTCTGTTACACCTCCTGCAAAAGCGATCACTTTACATCCATATTTTTTTGCAAGATGTGCCACGCCTACCGGTACCTTGCCCATTGCCGTCTGAAAATCAAGCCTTCCTTCCCCGGTGACTACTATATCTGCATCTTTCAATTCTTTTTCCAGTTCTATTGCTTTCAGGACTATGGTGATTCCAGACTTCAGTTCTACATTGGAAAAGTAACTAAGAAACGCAAAGCCCAATCCGCCTGCTGCTCCCACGCCAGATATCTGACTATAATCCTTCCCTGCAAATTCTGCCGTCTTTTTTGCATAATGCATCATAGATTCGTCCATTGCTTTTTTCTCATCAGGCTTTACACCTTTCTGAGGTCCGAAAACATAAACCGCTCCATTCTCTCCGCATAATGGGTTTGTTACATCACAGGCAATCTGAAAATGACATTCTTTTAACTCTTCCGGTACATTCTCTCCGCTGATTTTTTCAATTCTGCCAAGACTTTCAAACACAGGGGGCAGCACATTTCCTTCAGAATCATAAAATACATAGCCCAAAGCCTGCAGCATACCGATTCCGCCTTCTGTGGTAGCACTGCCGCCAATACCGATGATAAATTCCCGGCACCCTCTTTTTATTGCGTCCCTGATCATTTCCCCAACACCTGTTGTGGATGCCTTCCACGGATCCAGATCTTCTCTTTTTACCAGAATGATACCGGAAGCCTCCGCCATCTCCATGACAGCAGTCACACCATCCTCCATAATTCCATATTTTGCCTTTGTTGAAATTCCCATAGGCCCTGTCACTTCAATTTCCGCATATGTTCCTCCAAGGCCTTCCACAAGGGCCGCAGTAGTCCCTTCCCCGCCATCTGCAAGAGGTTTTACGATCACATCTGCATGACGCGCCTTTAATATCCCTTCCTTTGCCGCATTTCCGGCTTCTATAGAACTGAGACTGCCCTTAAACGAATCTATTGCAACTACAACCTTCATAGTTCCTCGCTTTCTACTATGCATCGCTTAACAGTACATAGGTTTTCAAAAATACTTTGTAACAGAAATGGCTGCCGCAATCATTTTCGACAGCCATTTCCCATTTATCATGGCAATAAAATTGATAAATGCGATAGTTTGTAATTCCCGGTTATTTTTCCATGTATGCTATCATGGCGTTTGCCGCTTTTTTTGCTTCTTCCACGGCATGTACCACTGTTTTGGCCCCATGTACCACATCCCCCGCAGCAAAAACGCCGGGTCTTGTAGTCATGCAGTTTTCATCAGTGATCAACAGCCCTCTTTCGGAGCATTCCAGGTTATGTGTGGTCATAACCAGCTTATTTTTCGGCCCCTGGCTCACAGCTATGATGATCGAATCCGCCAAAACCAGTTCCCGTTTTTCCTCATATCCGATGATCTTATCATTCTCATCAAAAACGGATATCTTGAACACAGGTCCTTCCGGAGTTATTTTCTCAATAGCCTTGCCAAAAATAAATTCAGCGCCGTCAAGTCTCGCATAAGCCATTTCATGTGAGCTGGCAGTGGCACGCTTTCCTCTGGCAAACAAAAGTACTCTCTGCGCACCATTGCGAAATGCAGTTCTGGCTACGTCCATGGCCACATTCCCCATTCCGATCACGGCAACCGTCTCTCCCAGATCATAAGCCGAAGGATTTGCCAGATAAGAAATTCCAAAATGCACGTTTGCAAGACATTCGCCCTCAATTCCCAATGTTTTTGGCCGCCATACGCCGGTTCCTACAAATACAGTATTATACCCGTCCCGAAACAGATTTTCAATATTAAGAGCTCCGCCCATCACTGTATTCGGACGAATCTGGACTCCCATTTCAAGCAGTTTCGTTTTATAGCGGGTAAGGATTGTTTTAGGTAATCGGAATTCCGGTATGCCATACTGGAGCATTCCGCCGATTTTATCCTTTTCTTCAAAAATGGTGACCCCGTACCCATGCTTTGCCAGAATGATCGCTGCTGTCATTCCTGCCGGCCCGCTTCCGATAACCGCTGCCGTTTTATTTTTTTTGGGAATTTCAGGGATTTCCATCCTGTCCAGATACGAATCAGAAATAAATTTCTCGATATCATAAAATTGTACAGGGCTTCCTTTTTTCCCTAATACACAATGCCCGGCACACTGCATCTCATGATTACAGACCGTGGCGCATACAACAGACAAGGGGTTATTTTCAAATAATTCCGCCCCTGCAGCCTGCAGCCTGTTCTCTTTAAAAAGCCGGATAATGTGAGGGATCGGCGTTTGAACCGGACAATACTGCTGGCACATCGGCTTTTTACAATTTAAACATCGATCTGCCTCATTTTCAATATGTAAACCCATGAAATCTCCTTTTTTTCAGTCGATCAAACCGGCTTTTTTCATTTCCGTTTTCATTCTGTCAAAAGCAGCGCCTTCTGGAGTCGCCAGACTCGGGGTATATGGCAATCCCACATTTCGTCCGCGCAAATTCGCCATATCTTTTGTCGCTACCGGAAAACTGGTCCCATCCATAGACAGCCGAACCGGATTCAGTTTAAATTGCGCTTCCAGAGAGCCCTGAAGATCTCCTGCAACATATTTATTATAAATATCTGTGATCAACTCCGGCATAAAGTTTGCCGACGTGCAGACTCCGCCTACAGCGCCGTGGCACATAGATGCATACAGAAGCGTATCTTTTCCGCCGAATACTTTAAAATTCACATCTCTGGTCCTGCGGATAAATTCTGCTGTCTGCGTGATATCGCCGCTGGTATCCTTCATACCCACGATATTATCCACCTCATGGGCAACCCGCTCTACAAGATTGCCGGAAAGCGTATATCCCACACGTCCCGGATTGTTATAAAGCAGCACAGGAGTTTCAGGTACAGCATCCGCAATAGCTTTGAAATGTTGAAAAAGCTCCTGTTCCGTAGGTTTCAGAAACATCGGCTGAAGAACAGAAATACCTGACGCGCCGTTCTCCGCAGCCATTTTTGCAAGACGTATGCACTTTCTGGTGCCGATCGCTCCGATGCCGAAATATACCGGTACCCTTCCTGCTGCCTGATCGACCATGATCTTCAGGCCACGCTCCATCTCATCTTCTTCTATCACATAGAACTCGCCGTTGCTTCCAAATGCGAGAATGCCAAGCACTCCGCCATCGATCACATAATCTACCTGTTCCCTCAATTTTTTCTCATCGATCAGCTCATTTTCATCGATCGGTGTTAAAATAGGAACAACCACACCTTTGATAAAATCTGTATTCATAACAATCACCTCATCTACATTAATGCATAAACATTGATAATACCAGTAACTCAACAATACCGACTACTGACATGATCATCGAAATTGCCGTTTTGCACCGGAGCTGATCTTTTATATCATCAACACCGAACATACCGTTCCATACCCAGAATCCGCTGTCATTAAAATAAGAAAAGGAAATCGCGCCTACACAGCAGGCAACAGCCATCAGAAGCGGGCTCACTGCAATTGTACCCAGCAATGGAGCAGACAGGGATGCTGCTGTTGTGATCGCCACTGTTGCAGAGCCAAGCGCAATACGCATCAGAGCCGCGATCAGGAACGGGATCAAAATTGCCGGAAGCGGAAGCTTCAGAACAAGTTCTCCAAGCGCCGTACCTACACCGCTGACCTTGATAACATTTCCAAGGGAACCACCGGCTCCGGTAATCAGCATGATAATGCCCGTGCTCTTGATCGAATCATCCATAATACCCAGAACAAGCTTTGTATCCTCCTTTGCCATCAGGCCATAAATAGCCAGCAAAGTACCGATTCCAAGAGCGATCATCGGTGATCCGAGGAACGCAAGAACACTATTATCGATACCGGCCATTCCAAGAATCGTATTTAAAAGAATCAATATAAGCGGAACAACAATCGGAGCAACAGAAACGCCAAGTCCCGGAAGTTTTTTCGCATTCATAAGATGCTCCAGTTCGTCCATGGATTTAATGTACTCTTTTTTGAACTCTTTTCTCTCAAATCCTCCGTTTTCTGTGGGTACCTGATAAATCTTTTTCCCGATCCACTGGCAGTAAAATACTGCTACGATCAGCATAGGAATTGAGATCAGAGCTCCGCACATGATCATCTGTCCCACGTCAACCCCCAACATACTTGCCGCGGTTGTCGGTCCCGGAGTCGGAGGTACCAGACAATGTGTAAGCTGGAGGCCTGCCGCCATTGCAAGGGCAAGACCTACCAGAGATTTACCTGTAACCTTAGAAATTGCTTTACACAGTGGAGCAAAAATTACGATCGCGGAATCGGCAAATACCGGAATGGAAATAAACCAGCCTGTAATCGCAAGCGCCCACTCTTCTTTCTTTTTTCCGACGGCACGGATAAAAGAATATGCCATCTTTTCGGCAGCGCCGGACTTTTCCAGAATGCCGCCCATCATTACGCCAAGCCCGATAATGATACCGGTACTCTTCAGGGTACTGCCGAAACCTTCCTGTATGGCAGTAACAATACCTACAACAGTATCTCCGGCTTCATTCGCAGTATCTACTAACGGCATACCGCCAATAATTCCTGTAAGGATAGCTGCAACCATCAAAGCGATAAATGTATGCACCTTCGTTTTTGAAACGAGAACAACCATTACAACAATGCCTATGATCAACCCCAATAACATTCTTGTAGACTCATCCATTGTAAAAACCCTCCATCATTTTTCTTCAGCGAACCAGACATGGCCTCTTATTGTCAAATTTCCAGCCTGGAATCAGATATTGCATACCAATCGCGTCATCTCTTGCCCCAAGGCAGTTATCCAGATAAAGTTTATTTGCCTTCATTACCTGTTCACGGTCTACTTCGATACCAAGTCCGCCTTTCTTCGGAAGATCGATGCATCCGTCTACGATCTGCATTGGTTCTTTTGTCAGGCGCTCTCTTCCCTCCTGCCAGATCCAGTGAGTATCGATCCCATTCATCTTTCCCGGGATAGCGGCCGCACACTGTACGACCATTGCCAGAGAAATATCAAAATGATTATTAGAATGGCATCCCCACATCATACCGAAATCATTACACATCTGGCCAACACGCACAGAACCATTCATCGTCCAGAAATGCGGATCCGCCAATGGAATATCGACACTCTTGAGGGACAGACAGTGGCACATCTGTCTCCAGTCGGTATTGATCATATTCGTAGCAGTCGGCATACCGGTTTCCCGTCTGAATTCCGCCATAATCTCTCTTCCTGAAAATCCGTTTTCCGCGCCGCAGGGATCCTCGCAATATGCAAGGCACTCTTTTAATGCCGGCGCCACCTCCAATGCCTCCTTAAGGCTCCAGCAGCCATTCGGATCAAGATCAACGCGTGCATTTGGGAATGCTGCCTTAATTGCCTGAACTGCTTTTACCTCTTCCTGAGGTGCCAGTACACCACCTTTTAATTTGAAATCCTCAAAGCCGTATTTCTCATGAGTTGCTTTCGCCAGAGCTACAATTGCCTCCGGAGTAAGAGCTTCTTCATGACGCAGACGGTACCAGTCACAGTCGCTGTCCGGCTCTTCTTCATAAGGCAGATCTGTTTTCTTACGGTCTCCGACATAAAACAGGTAACTCAGGAAGCGGACCCTTTCCCGCTGAATGCCGTCTCCCATCAGCGCTGCCGCCGGTACATTCAGGAATTTGCCAAGAAGATCCAACAGAGGAGCCTCAATAGCCGTCACAACATGTACTCCTGTACGCAGGTCAAAGGTCTGTAAACCGCGAACATCATCTTTGATATTTGCATCCAGCCAGGCACGGACTTTATTCAGGGTCTGTTTATAATCAGCAATGCTCGTTCCCAGGACCAGTTCCTTCACTGCTTCCAGCGCGGCAGTGATCTTCTGTCCTCCCGGAACCTCTCCAACGCCTTCCACTCCATCAGAATCTGTAAGGATGACAATATTTCTTGTAAAATATGGAGCATGTGCACCAGATAAATTTAATTCCATACAGTCATGTCCCGCAACAGGGAAAACTTCCATTTTGGCAATTGTAGGGATCATCTTTTTATTCCTCCTTAGTCTCTTTTACTTATTTTTTTTCTACAGATACATCAGAAATTTTCTCATAGTAGCGTACCAGTGCACTGTGGTCTTCTACACCGCATCCATCATTTTTCAGAGCCTGCATAATTTCCATTACCTGAGAAGTCAGCGGCAGTGCTGTGCTGGTTGCATGTCCTGCATTCAATGCATTATTAAGATCTTTAATATGAAGTTCAATTCTGAATCCCGGCTTAAAGTTATGCGCCATCATCATAGGAGCCTTCGCATCCAGAACGGTAGATCCTGCAAGACCGCCGCGAATCGCCTGATATACCAGTTCCGGATCCGCTCCGTTCTTTACAGCAAGCGTCAGTGCTTCTGATACCGCTGCAATATTAATCGCTACAATAACCTGGTTTGCAAGCTTTGCAACATTACCTGAACCAAGGGGGCCTACATATACTACGGAGCCTGCCATTGCCATCAGAAGGTCATAGAATTTATCAAAGTTTTCTTTTGTACCGCCTACCATAACAGAAATCGTTCCGTCAATGGCCTTCGGCTCTCCGCCGCTAACCGGTGCATCCATCATTTCTACGCCCTTTTTATTTAATTCCGCCCCGATCGCCTTTGATTCTACAGGATCGATAGAACTCATATCGATTACAACGGTTCCTTCAGATGCTCCTTCAATGATCCCATTCTCTCCAAGGCAGACATCTCTTACATGCGGAGAATTTGGAAGCATGGTAATGATAACGGAACACTGTTTTGCCACCTCAGCCGGATTTGCTGCTTCCGCAGCGCCCAAAGCCACCAATTCTTCCACACTTGCCTTACTTCTATTGTAAACTACCAGTTCATACCCTGCTTTTACAAGATTCTTACTCATCGGTTTTCCCATAATGCCAAGTCCAATAAATCCAATTTTCATTTTTAAATCCTCCTTGATCTCTCATTAATTTCATTGCGGGCCTCGCTTTTGACATGTCTATTGTATAAAAATACCCTGTCAAAAACTATTGACTAAATGATCAATTCACTGCAAAGATTTTTTCAAAAAGCGCACAATCTTTCAGTATTTGCAATAAATATTGCAAAATAGCGGACATTCTATTTCTTTTCTAAATTCTCAATTTTAAATGGATTTGTGTTTTGCATATATCGAAATGATTTTTGCAATTTTTATTTCATAATATGAAATTATGTAATATTTTCACGAAACTCCAACTCAAATTATGTCTCTTTTACCACTTTACAGCTTGTTATGGTCTACTGCATTAATATGCTTATGAACGACTTGTGGAATAAATAAAAAAAATAAGAGGCTTTGTAAAACAAAACCTCTTGCTTTTTTTATTCAGGTAATCGGCGCCGGATTAAAAACACACAAATCATTTTCCAGACCATACATCTCTGTATACGGCTTCTTTCTGCCACTTGCCACATCCAGAATATAACAAAACAATTCCTCCCCCTGCTCCGCAATAGTACGGTCGCCAACTGCTGCAGGGCCTGCATTAAAATCAATAATATCAAACCATTGCTCCTTCATCTCATTTCGTGAGCATAGTTTGATGACCGGCGCCGCGGCGAGACCATAAGGTGTGCCGCGTCCTGTCATAAATACCTCAAGTCCCATGCCGGATGCCAACTGAGACGGACCGCATACAAGATCGGACGCTGGTGTTGCCGCAAAGATTTCGCCGTGTTTCGTTGGCTTTTCGCCCGGGGAAAGCACTTCTACGATTGGCGAACTGCCGGATTTTGCAATGGAACCCATGGACTTCTCAATAATGTTTGAAAGGCCGCCTTTTTTATTACCCGGAGTTGTATTGGCGCCACGGTCCACACCACCCATTTTCAAATAATTATCGTACCACTTCATCTCTTCTACCAGGCGTCTGCCAACCTCCTCGTTGATGCAGCGCTGCGCAATGAACTGCACACCGTCACGCACTTCCGTAACCTCAGAGAACATGACAGTGCCGCCGCCGCTGACAATAAGGTCTGCTGCATAGCCTGCCGTAGGGTTGGCCGTAATTCCTGAAAAAGCATCCGAGCCTCCGCACTGCATACCCACAAGCAAATCGGAAAGCGGCAGTGTCTCCCTTTTTCTTTCATTAAGTATCTGAAGTTTTTTCTCAGCCATTTCCAGTATTGCATTCATCATAGCTTCGTAGCCTCTGTAATTCTGAAGTACGATCACATTTTCTTCGTTGTTTAATTCAGGCCACCATTCACAAAAACGGTCAACTGTAAACTTTTCACAGCCAAGACCAACCAGCATAAATACACCGCCAAAGTTCGGATGAGCAGCAATATTTCTTATAATTCTCTGCGGAACTTTTGCTTCCGGAGCATCAATTGCCACGCCGCAGCCATATGGATGATTGACAGCGATCACATTATCAACATTGGGATACTTTGGAAGAATCTCATTTTTGATTCTCCTGACCGCTGCATTCACAACTCCTGCCACACACTGTACCGTTGTATTAATCGCCAGAATATTTCTCGTACCCGCCGGACCCCCATTGGGATTTCGATAACCTTCCCATGTCTTTACCGGCGCTTCCGGCAAATCAGTACGGATATTTGTTGCAAACTCCATCTGATCAAGATCCGGGGCAGGAGCCATGATAAGGTTGTTCTCATTGATCCATCCTCCTTTAGGGACGTCCACACTTGTCGTACCAAGAACAACTCCATAACGGATGACTTCTGTCCCTTTTGGACATTCACTGAGTGCAATTTTGTGTGCCTGTGGGATATCCTGGACTGTCACAATTCCCGGCATGACTTCCGTGCCTTTGACAATGTCATGGATCGCGACTGCTACATTATCTTTTTCAGTCATCTTAATACATAACCTTTTTGCCATTGTTACCTCCTCGTTAAATTCTTATTTTTCTTGCTAAGGCTATTATAAAATGCTATAATGAATAAGTAAAATTAATAATTTTAAATTGACAATTAGTTTTTCTAACATTGAGGTGGCGTTATGGATACAAAACAAATCGAATATATTGTCAAGATTGCTGATGAAAAAAGTATTACACGGGCAGCCGAAAAGCTTTTCATCACACAATCTGCCCTTTCACAGCAGCTTCAAAAACTGGAAGAAGAATTGAACACACGCCTTTTTATCCGCAACAAATCGGACTGGATGCCCACTCCGGAAGGGGAAGTTTATCTGGAAAATGCCAGAGAAATTTTGCGCATTAAGAAACGTGCTTATTCTGTTATCGCTGATATGGCCTACGCAAATAAAAATTATCTCTCCATTGGCATGACTCCTGGTCGTGGTCCGGATATGTTTACCCATATCTATCCCCTTTTTCATCAAAAACATCCGTTGACCACCGTAGAACCAAGAGAGCTCAGTGTAAAAAAGCAGCAGGAAGAAATCAGAAAAGGTAATCTCGACCTGGGTTTTATGACTCTGTTAGATTCACAGCGAACAATTGATACCTACATAGATCTTGTCGAAGAAGAGCTTTTTATCGGCATTCCCAAAGACTATCCCTTACCGTCTGTGTCTGAAACACTTAACGAAGACTACCCTGAATTTTATCCGGAAATAAATCTGAATTTCTTTCACAGGGAATCCTTCGTACTTGTGTACAAAGAGTCCACCGTCCGTATGATTACAGACCGGATATTTGAAAATGCCTGTTTTACACCGAACATTCTCTTCGAAACCTCCAGCATTCACACGGTTTTATCCATGATACAGGCAAATCTCTGTGTAGGACTGATTCCTTATCATTATGTCAGGCAAAAACCTGAAGGAATAAAATTCCTCCGTATGCCGGATCATCCCCGTTGGAAAGTCTGTACCTGTTATAGGAAAAATTCCTATTTAAGCCGGGCAGCAAAAACATTTATCGAACTTGTCAAAGAATACTGGACAACTTGATGCAGCCATCTTAATTTAAGAGGCCTATTTATAATTTGCTTCAATTCCATATTTTTTCATTCGTCTCCACAACGTCGTGGTACTGATACCGAGCTCTTCTGCGGCCAAATTCCGATTTCCATGGTATTTTTCCAGAATTGCGCTCAGTTGTGCAGCTTCCGGGGATTTATACACAACAATTTTATCTTCGCCTTTCGCCTCGCTGATATGCGGATATAACTCGCTATACAATTTCTGTATCCGTACTTCATCGATACTTCTTTTCTTAGAAGTAATAACCAGCCGCTCACAAAAAGCCCGCAATTGCAGCAGATTCCCTTTCCACAGTAATTGCGTCACTTTTCCATAAGCGCCTTCTGTAACCGTAAAATACTTATTATATTTTTGAGAATACTCTCTGATAAACTTATTAAAATAATAAATCAGATCTTCCGGCCTCTGATTTAAACCAGGAATGTCAAGCGTCAAGCCCTGAAGAAGATAAAATAGTTCCTCGCTAAATTTTCCTGTTTTTACCAGATAACGTAAATTCACCTTTGAAAAAGCCATAATTCGCACATCCAGATTATCCATGGGCTGTGCGTCTGTCCTGGTTATAGAGTGAGAAGTTAATAAACGGCAAATTTGATGCTGTGCACGCAATGTTAAATGTTCAATCCCTTTTATAAACACAGTTCCATGATTTGCTTTCACCAAAGCCCCATTTCTTCTGCTCTGCGCATCATCGATCCCAGTTTGTCCGCCAAATAAAACCTGCAGTTGTTGATCTTTATCCATTCCTCTGGTACTTATGCTGATAAATGGTCCGGATTTTCGAATGCTGTTGTTATGTATAGCCTCTGAGATCAGATAATATTCTGTTCCTTCTTCTCCGTAAAGCAGCACCGGACTATTAGACAATGCATATTCTTTTGCCATTTCCAATACTTTTTCCATCTGTTGATTTTCTGTATAGATATGTCTGAAAGTTGTCTGTGCAACAAACCCATGCAAAAACATATCTTGTTGATAACTCTTATCTTTTCGGATTACTTCGCTTACTTTTTGCAGAGACAAAATAGCGCCCATAATGCTTTCATCATATTGAATCGGCGCCATCATCAGCATCCATGCATAGTTCCGAATATTCACTGATATCGTATAATTTTCTCTTTCTCCCTGTAAAATACTATTTACAGCCGTCAGATCAAATTCCGGAAAAATATCTGCTATGGAAAGACCAATAACATCTTCTGCATTTTTTCCAATCAGATTTTCTATTAATTTATTGATAACAATGATTTTTCCTTCCGCATTAATCTTAATAATCCCGTTGAATGCTGTATCTAATACGGTTTCAAACTGAGCAATATTTTGTTTCTCCGTTTCTGCGGCATATGCCATTTTTTTCGCAGCTTGTAAGGCCTCTATTATTGATTCTTCTGTAGAATCATAAAACAAAGCGGGGTATCCCATGCGTTCCGCTTCCCTGCAAACATTCTCTCCCCCAATAATAAGGTCTGGCTTGAATTTTGACATTTCATATAGTTTCGGAACCATATCTTCCATCTTATTCAGGTAAGATATAAAAAGCCGTACTCCAAACAATTCCTCCATATGTGACATGTCACACAGCATATTTTCAAATACAACAAGCCCTATTTTCGGAGATTCTTTTTTTATTATTGCTTTTGCCTTATTTATCAGTAATCCAATTTCCTGTGCATGAAAACGGATTTCTACCAGGGGGATATTCGTATACTCTTTAATCAGTTTTGCCTGATATCCTCGTGCAACAATAATATGTACACCCTGTTCTACAGCCGAACGTGCTTCATTGACTGCATCTACCGTTTGAATTTCCTTCATATATTCTATATCTATATTCTGTTCCTCTGTAACATGCTGTGCTATTTCCAGCATCTTTTTATTTGGAACCAGCAATGCAATTTTTACCATATTTACACCTCATAATACACTTTTCTCCGATTTTATAATACATTTGCCATAGGTATCTAAAAACAGCCTGTCCTCATCACGCAGAGTGTGAGGGTCTTTATTGTTTTCTAAAATGCAGCCAATGAATCCCCTCTTCATATCCAATTTTATAATAGAAGCCATCTCCGCCACCAGTCATAATCTCTGTGCCAAGCGGTTCCAGTTTACTATAGTGTTCTGAAAGAGCAGCCGCTGCAAGTCCCTTCTTACGATATTCAGGAATCGTACAAAGTGGTTCCATGTAAGCCAGTTTATTTTGCGGCACCCACCACATACCAGAAAAACACACATATTCCTCCTGCTCGTTAGCTATAATCACATTATATTCCTGTGTTGCATGCGGAGGTGGCGCTATGATAGAACTCAGTATGCCATTATATGCCCTTGCCGGGTTCCACGCCATACCTTGCTCTTCATTTTTCCAATTTTCAAACGTCCCCTTATCTTCGTGGTTAAAACCTTTCCATGTGCAGATGGCAAGTTTCGTCGGATCACATTTCTGTGGATCTACAAAATGAAATCCCGCCGGAAGCTGATAGTTTAATTCTGTTTTTCTAAAATCACAAATCAAGTCAATATTTTCATGTATTATCGCATATCCTTTTTTTCTGGCTGCGTCAATAAGTGCATTTTGTCCGCCAAAAAGGACCAGTTCCTGTTCATTATTAAAGTTTGGCATATTTTCTTCCGCGTACTCTAACATCTCTTCTGCCAATTCTTCATATCCTGGCCGAAGATTAAAAAATATATTGGTAACTGGTTCTTCTGTGAATGCAAATCCCACTACCTTGTCACCATCAAACCATAGTCTGTTTAAATGTAAATAAGACTTATTCATCCATGAAGATGTAATAGCATATTCAAAAAATGGCGCTGCTACACCATTTATAAAAAAATGTTCATATGTATCTACCATAAAATTCCAAACTAATTGCATATCTGTTAAGATTTGAAATTGCTTTGTCGTTATATTTTTCATCCGCTTATTCCCCTTCCATTTATATCCGGTTCCAATTTATCGAAGAGCTTCTCAAAGAAATCTTTAACTCGCTCCAAATCTACAAATTTTGCATATATTATTTCCTCTGTTTCCTTATCTGGCTGCCACAAATCAGGAACCATAATCGGTTTGCATCCGGCTCTGTAAGCTGACAGCAAACCATTTTTTGAATCCTCCAACGCAAAACTCTCGTCTGGTTCCACTTCCAGTAATTCACAGGTTTTTAAATAGATTTCGGGTTCTGGTTTTGATTTATTCACCATATCACCGGATACCACCACATCAAAATATTCAAATATACCGGCATCTTTCAGATGATTCTCAACTTCCCATTTGGGAGATGAAGAAGCTACCGCTAAACTACAGTGCCTATCATTAAGATATTTCAATAAAGTATACAGTCCCTTTTTCACTGGAACCTCATTCTTTTTATAATAGTCTGTCAGAAACTCTTTTGTATATCTGCGGAGCTCTTGTTCATTGTATTTCTCGCCAAACTCGGACACCCATATATCTCTGGACATGGCAATGCTCATTCCCAAAGTCTTCATTACCATATAACCTGCTTTCCCAATGCCAATTTTTTCACCAGCATAATCCCATGCCTTGAAAAACACGCTTTCCGTATCAAACATCAAGCCATCCATATCAAATATTACAGCCTTCATATTTACCTCCGTCAAAAGAAGAAACTCCATTGGAAAAATTTTATCGCTATTTTAACACATAAATTAGAATTTACTACTATGAATCAGCAATCAACTCTTCCGTTTTCTTAATATCCATAGGCCCCAGTTACTAAAAATAAAATTATCAGAAATTACGTTTTTCAAATTCCTCCACATACGGGAATCAGTATAACAAATTTCGCTTTATCTTATCTGCAATGTCTGCGCCTGTTTTCTGTTCTTTTCCAGACTCAGTCCATCCAAAACCATCGTTATCATATCTGGGAAAAATATGCATATGATAGTGCCCAATATCATTAAATTTCCCACCATTCTGCATTATCGAATAGCCATCGGGGTTATAAATTTTTTTGATTGAACATACGATTTTTTTTGAAAGATGCATTATTTCATCCAGCAGTTCATTTGGTATTTCATCGGCATCTAAAAAATGCATTTTAGGAACAACTAACACATGACCTTCATTTATCGGAGCAATGTCAAGAAAAGCAATTATATTTTCATTCTCAAATGCTATATTTACCTCTATTTCATGCTTAGCAATGGAACAAAATAAACACATAATTTTCCCCTTTCAACTTTCAAGGTTTTTACATCCTCTTGTACCTGTTTCGGTTCTTTTCAGCCAGAATAAATCGTCTCATTCAAATTCCAATTCCAAAGTCTTCACCTCGCTTACCTTGTCCAGCTTCTTCTCCTATATAATTCATTTTAATTTTATCATCAAACTTTACGCATTGCAAGCAAGTGATGGAATTTTCTGAAAATTCATATTACTATTCATCCGCCCCATGAACAGTAACTGTCAAACTCAGGATTCTGATGAAATATTTTTAAGTGCTTGCAAAATCTGAATCCTTGCTATATAATAAACATAGAAAGAGCACCCACTCCAAAGCGGATGCTCCCGAAAAAGTTCAATTACCTCTCAATGAGAGGCGCCTACTCCGGTTGCCGACGGGGTAGGCATTATTTTTTTCGCTTATTTCTCTTGTCGAGAAAGGTAAGCAATGCAATGAGCAGGCCGCCAAAGGAAATCAGCAAACCCATTCTTTCTCACTTTCGACAATATGGTATTTTCCGGCCGGAAATATGCCTTTGAAACCGTTTCAATGTCACATCAATGTCACGGAACGGAAAAAAACCATATCAGTTATGGGACGAGGAATCTAAAGTAGATAAAACAGCCGCAACTAAGGACTGAATACTTTTGGGGTCAGTAAAATCAATACATTTGCCATAGGTATCTAAAAGCAGCCTGTCTTCTTCGCGCAAAGTGTGGGGTTCTTTTTTAAGCAGCATTTTACGAAGCATGGACATCATGGATCTATGCATCAGGTTCAGTCCGGAATAATCAAGCTTGCCCCTCAGATGGAAAAGCTGCAGATGATCCATCATTTCTTTTGAGAGAACTTTCCCCAGAGATGTTCTAATGGCGGAAATGTTGTCCGGATCCTTCGGATCTGCAATGCCGCAGGTAAAAAGGACAATTTTTTTGCCGGATAAAATATCCCAGTTTTGGGTGATCAGTTTTATTCCGCTTACACCACCGGCATAAAGCCCGCCGCCGTATATAATTATTTCATATTGTGACAAATCTTTCAGGCGAAATTTTTTTCTTTCAAAAAGCGGACAGGACAGCGCTTGTGCGATCCATTCTGCATAGCGTTTGGTTGAACCGTATTTGGATTCATATATGACGACCGATCTATTCATAATAATCTCCTTAATCTGTAAAAAAATGTTACACTTGTGTCAGTTTCCGGATTATTATATACTGTAAATATACAGAAATCAAGGTATGGCGACAAAGTGCTACAAAAGCATGTTTCTGTGCCGTTACTGATACAAATTTGTCGCTCAACACCTATAAAGGTGGGGGCATCTCACATCTGATATACTATCAGGAGGAAGTGAAATGAACGGTCATCAAAAACAAAAAGAACAGTCCGGCAGAATGATCGAAGAAGCTTTGTTTGCGTTAATGGCGCAGAAGGATTATTCCCGGATTACAGTATCTGAAATTGTAAGAAAGGCTGATGTGTCTCGAAGAACATTTTATCGTTTATATAAAGAAAAGGACGATGTGCTGCGCTGTTATTTGGGGAAACTGTGCCAGGAATACCGCGGGAAATCTCCTGTATTGGAAAGATATGATATTTATCAGATCGCCAGGGAATATTTTGGATTCTGGTATCAATACAGAGACTTTTTACTGCTTATGCACAGGAGTGGTCTGGACGGGATGCTTTATTATGAAATCAGCCGTGTTTCGGCGGATGTAGTAACGAAACGTATTGCACAACCGGTGCAGAAGAATCTCTGCGGAATCGAATATTTTGCAGATTATTCAACCGGTGGATTTCTTTTGCTTCTCCAGAGATGGCTTATGACAGAGATGAGGGACACGCCGGAACAATATGCAGAAACCGTCAGCGGGGCTCTTTTAAATTTTATAAGGCCGGCAGAGAGCAAAGCGCGGTGTGTTCTAATGAGAAACAGGGAGGGACAATAATGTTGGTTACGATCATGGCAGCAGAATTAAAACAGAGTTAAAATACTGTTCCTGAAACTTTATCTGCTCCATGATTTCCTTCTCACTAAAAGAAAGATTTTCGGGTGCAACCACCCACTTTTCCTCAATATCATCCAGACGATGAACAATCGCAATAATCTTTCCTGTAAATTCTTTAACAGCCTCATTTACACCAATTATATAAGCGTCCTGTTCCTCGCCATCGGGAGCTATAATTCCTTCAATGTAGCCATAGTTAACAGGATAATACATATCTTTATGTTCCGGATGATAGCTTCCAAGCGGTCTGTCAACTATCACTTTTACGATTTCTCCAATCAAGCCTGCCTCCACGATTCAAATGTCTCCAAATACCAATAATGCGCTACTTTCCGGAATATAACTTTTTTAATTCCAGATATCTTTCATAGGATTCTTCCAGCTTCTCGCATGCTTCTTCGGCTGAAATGTGAAAATTCTTTACGGCTTTGTCAACATACTCTATAAATTTTCTGTCGGCAGCTTCCTGAGCCGCCTCTTCACGCTGTACTTCTATATCCATTTCATAATCATATTCTGCCATCAGCATATTTATCACCTCGCTGCTCTTTCTTAAGAGATAATCTGCAAGAATTCCTTTATTTATGCATTCTTTTACCGTTTTCTCAAGCTGCTTTTCATCTTCCCGGTATTTTCTGGTTGCTTCTACAAAAAGGCTGTATTCCTGCAGTATTTTACATTTTTTAAGCACCTCATGATGCTTCTCAGGGTTAATATTGATCACCCGGACATTCAACTCCAGGCTAACCTTTTCCGGCTGGTCAAAAAACGCATCTGAAAGTTTCAGTACCTGCTCTGTGGGATAATTTTCCGTTCCATTATAAAATACGATGAATTCCGGCGTTGGAATCTTTACAAGCTTTTTCCTGTATCGAACCCTCACCGATATGATCTTTTCATACTCCCTGGCGACATAAAACAAATCCCTCAAGGGCATATTGGGATTCACCGTACTTTGATGCTCGCTTAATATGATCTTACGGTTTCTTACTGTAAATGCAACGTCATTACGAAAATTTTTAAACAGTACATCCTCCAGTCCTATCCATTTAATCACTTCCGGATCTGTATCTTTTTCATCATAAAGTGCATTATACAATTCCAGAAGATTTTCTTTCGCAGTTTCATCTTTACCAAATAAATCTGCAAAAACACTGTCCTTATGTTCGCGGTTTTCCTTCGCCATTTTACCCTCGCTTTCCCTGCTCCCGCAGCTTTTCATATACACAGGAAAAGCGCCCCGATACACATCCCTGAATATATCACACTGTTGTCAATATTCCATCTTCGGAATGTTTATCTTTCGTACTTAATATAAATATACCTTTTTTTCGGTTATGTAAATTAGTTCGTAGAATTTTTCATATTTTTTTCGCCGTAGGAGTTACTCTTCCGGAGTCCAGTAGATATGCCTTAGCGGCAGTTAAATCAATTTCTCTCATTTTGAAGACGTTTCCACTTTTTTCAATATAATATTCCTACATGTTCCTTTTACAAACGTTCTTCCGGAAGTTCCATCTCATCCTTCATTCTTACAAAACCATAGCGTTCATACAAAAGCCTTCCCATTTCCGTTGCCTCTAACGAAATATTCTTCACACCTTTATTCTTCGCTTCTTCTATCAAAAGCTTCAGTGTATGGTATGCAATCCCCTTTCTCCTGTAATTCGGATTCGTATACATATTCATAATATATGCTTTCCATCCTGTAGGATTATGATAGGTAGGCATTACCCTGAAAAAACTGACTCCTCCTGCGCCGATAAACATCTCTCCATCAAAGACCAGATATGCAATATGTGTTTCTGCCTGCAGGCTCTCTTCATAATATTCTCTCGACTGCTGCTCTACAAGCGGCACCTCTGTATCAGCACTCAGACCATTCGCAGCACGTAATACTTCAATCCTTGTTTTAACCAGCAATTCTATATCATCCAGACCTGCTCTCTTATAAACCAATTCCATATTCATCATAGCTCCTGTATTTCTATTTTCTTTATGGTAAACCTCCAATTGATAAGGTGCCATTCCGTCAATATATCCAAGTACTAATAACGCTCTACTTTCCGGAATATGACTTTTTTAATTCCAGATATCTTTCATAAGATTCTTCCAGCTTCTCGCATGCTTCTTCGGCTGAAATGTGAAAATTCTTTACGACTTTGTCAACATGCTCTATAAATTTTCTGTCGGCAGCTTCCTGAGCCGCCTCTTCACGCTGTACTTCTATATCCATTTCATAATCATATTCTGCCATCAGCATATTTATCACCTCGCTGCTCTTTCTTAAGAGATAATCTGCAAATTCTGCTTTCTTCAGAATCAGGTTATCTGTTTCCAAAACCACCTGCAAATCACCTCTTTTGTCCCCATAGACTTACATCTCCCCGGTTCCATTGGAAAAAGTTTTGTCGCTGATCTTATTTTAACACAAAAATTCAAATTTTCTACTATCAATTTTCCAAACTTATTAACTGCTTGCGCTTTCATATCTGTGTACTCCATATGTCCAAAAAGATAGCGCAAGAAAAGTAAAAATGCTCACAATTGCTATCCCGAAAATCAATCCTTTTACCGACAGCGCCCCTATAAATACCTGTGTCGGCAGCGTTGCAATCACTCCATATGGCAATGCACAATAAAAAATAAACTTATAAATTCCGGAAAAAGCAATCCCCGGTATTTTCATGCATAGATCCATAGCTGTATTTTCTATTTTCATCAGATTGTTTACCGAGAACACAAAAAAAGCAAAACACCGTACCAACAACTCCATATCGTAAAATAGTATCGTCATCAGCAAAACCATAACCAGGTATCCAACGGCATTCGCACATGAAAGACTTATTCCGCTTTCTCTCACTCCATATCCAATGATGCATACACTGAATATCAGAAGCGGTATGGCGCCCGGATCTACTTTTTCAAAAGTAATCCGTAATAGTGGATTTACTGGCTTGGTCAGATATAAATCCAATTCTCCTGTTTGTATTTTCTCAGGTATGGAAATCACCCCGAAAAAGCAGATTATCATGTTTATGGAATCAATCAGTGAAAAAGTTCCGATAAAAATAAGTATTTCCCCATGTCCCCATCCACGGATGCTGTCCACATGTCCGTAGATAGCTTCAAACCCCAAAAGCTGAACCAGAAAATAACTGGTGTTAATAAAAAACGGGCCAAAAAATCCCAACCGGAAAGTCATAATATGCGACAATCTTAATTTCATTAATTCTGATATAAATTTAAAATTATTTTTCATATGCCTGCTCCATCATATTTGATTCGATAATGTTCATAAGCTGCCTGATTTATCACAACAAAAACAATACACCACACGCCTAAAACAGATAAGCCCGTGATTGCTTCCTCTTCACATTTCCCGATGAACAGCATACTTGGAAGGTATGTGACATAATAGAATGGCAAAAATCTCATACCTGCTGTCAATCCTTCCGGTAAGAGCGCAAGGGGAATAATCGCCCCGGTCACAAATGCTGAGAGGTTATCTTTTATCATAAGAAAAATGCTGATCTCTTCAAATTTCAATGTCAAAATCCCAAGGAAGTAATTAAGCAGCGCCATAAACAGCAATCCTAAAACAACCATCATAATCCCGCATAACACAATCTTCCAGTCCGTTGTAAGTGCAACTGGAATCCTGAACAAATAGAACCATAAAATCATAGTACAAAAACCGATGCCTGCAGAAAACGCAGTCTTCCCGGCCTCCATCGCCACAAAATACCCTTGTGTCTGTACTGGTATCACCATATATTTTGAAAACGTCCCATTTCTCAGCATTCCTGTCATCTGCTGGCTGATCTCAGCAGATTTTTCCAACTGGAATAAATAAGAGCTTATGATGTAGTAAGAAATCATCGCCGGAAAACCTAATCCCGCAATCTGCTCTTTTCCTTCAAACAAAATACTCCATAAGATCCATGCAAATAAAATCTTCGCCACCGACAGCAGCACGTCAACAAAGGTATCCGATCTCCAGATCAACTGTGCTTTCATGTATGCCCTGGCAATTTCCAAATATTTCTTCATGTCCTATACCTCCCTATAGATACGCTCCACCACTGAACCTATTTCTTCTTCCTCAATTCCGATATCCCGAATTGGATAGTGACCGATATAAGCTTCCAGAACTTTTTCTGTGTTCTGTTTTGGTATTTCAAGTACCAGTTTGTCATTCGCTTTTTCCAATACCCTGCAATCATCCGGCACATCAGGTTCTACACTGTGCTCAAAGCAGATCGTCATCCGCTTACATTTTTGATATTGCCCGAATAACATATTTGTATCGCCATCATATATTTTCCTGCCATGATTCACTACGATAGAACGCTTACACAATACCTTAATATCCTCCATATAATGCGAGGTAAGCAGAATGGTTGTTCCTCTTGATTCATTCACATCTTTTAAGAAAGCCCTGATCTGCTTACTTGCCACGGCGTCCAGTCCAATGGTCGGTTCGTCCAAAAACAAAATTTTCGGATTGTGAAGCAGCGCTACAATCAGTTCCATTTTCATCCGTTCTCCCAGGGATAAGGTTCTTACCTGTACATTCATAAGCTCCTGTACCTGAAACAAATCCACAAAAAAGTTCTTATTCCTTATATACTCTTCTTCCGGGATACCATATATCTCTTTAAATAATCTCAATGTATCCTCTGTAGTCAATTCAAAAAACAACTGGCTCTTTTGTCCCATGACTACTGCATACTGCTGCTTAAATGCTTTCTCCAATTTATTGGGATAAAATCCCATTACCTGTATCTTGCCGCTTGTTGGCGCAATAATACCAGTCAGCATCTTCACCAGTGTCGTTTTACCTGCTCCGTTCGGCCCAATCAGACCTACAAACTCTCCCTCATTCACACAAATATTAAAATTATCTACCGCAATTTTTTCTTCATATTCCCTGTGAAACAAGCCTTTGATACTTCCGGTCAGGCCCTCCTGCTTTTTGTACCGCTTATACTTCTTCGTTAAATTTTCTGTCTCAATAATCTTCATCTTCAAAACCTCCGGTTTAAATATTATTCATCGAACAATGAAAAGCATAAAAAAGTGGTTTCTGCCTATCATACATAGACT
>JAUNGB010000101.1 GCA_030524715.1 Eubacteriales bacterium
ATCAGCACGAAAAGAAGCAGGACACCCGCCATCATATCGGAATAAGAACGCCAGACATTAAATCCATTGTTCTCTGATTTTCTTTTGCGCATGAGTGTCTCCTTTTATTTAAATAAACTGAATTTCCCTTTCTGTGCTGTTTTGGAAAGCTCCCGGATATTTTTCGCCATATCCTCCAGAAGAGCCTTCTGCTGTTCTCCCTGAGCTTCCAGTGTATCCAATACCTGTTCCATGGATTCCTTATTGGCATTCTGCGCCGCCATACTGGAAAGATGGCCTCCCATCAGGTAGATATCCTTATCGTCCTTTGCGACCGTAATATCTGAAAGCAGCCTGCGCACCTGCTCCATTGTCTTATAAGAAAGCTTCTGGTACTGCATGAATTCCTGCAGCCTGCTGTCAAATTCCTCTACAACGCGCTTATTGGCCCTTAAAGCCTCAGCGCTTACCTGCCCTGCGCCGGAAACACGTTCCATTCCCGCCGCCGCAGTCTCCACGTATTTCTGCATGGTCTGGTTACATGCCACCCAGAACTTGGCGGAAGTTCTTTCCGCTTCCTTCAGATAATCCGCAATATGTTGGTAATCTGCCTGCTGCTGCTTCTGGATCTCCTGGTTCTCCTGCATGATCTGGCTGGCCGACGTCATATATTTACTCTGCATAGTACCGATCTCAGCCACCAGCTCCTTCATCATCTGCTCCTGCTTCAGGTAGGAATCGTTAAGCTGCTGGCTCATAGTCTGATACAGCGAAGCCGTAAAATCCGCATTTTCCTGCTGCGCCTTTTTCAGCTGCTCCAGAGCCACATTAAAATCCCGGAATTCCAGTTTAAAGGAATCGTTCATCTGCTTCAGGAATACATCCAAGATCTCCTGGATGGCATCCTTCTGACAGCGGACGACAGAAGTTGTCAAAAGATCCAGGGAATCATTCATTTTTACAAAGGTCGGCGTAATCACCTTCTCAAAGCTGTCCGCCATCTGTACGGAAAACTGCTCCGCCATCTGCTGCATAGCCGCCGTCTGGTTCTTCTGGCTGGAGACCAGAAGGTTACGGGATTCGTTCTCTGCCGTAGGCATGACATAGGCATGGAATTTCTCAAGGAATGCCTGCAGGTGCTCGGTCATGGAAGAGTACTCGCTCTTCATCCCATATGTATAGACTATGGAGAAGGAAATACCGTAAATAGAGGTCAGGAACGCCACCTTGATTCCATCCACCAGAGATGATACGGAGGTCGTCATTGCCTCATAATTGCTGGGTTCAAAATCCTTCAGGCCCCATACCAGCCCAACAAAGGTGCCAAGGATACCAAGGCTGGTGAGAATATCAGGGATCATTTCCAGAAGGCGCTTATGGATATGCAGATCCAGTTCATCCTCATTCAGGTATTCCTCAATCTCCCCTATCCCTTCCTCGCTGTTATGGATGCTCTCCGTAAAGTTCTCCATCTTTTTGTCCAGATATTTGTGATTGAAGATCTCTTTGAGATAAGTCAGCTTATCTGCGGCAACCTTACCGGATTTCTTAAAAATACTGGTCAGTTCCTCTGTGGCGCTTTCAAATGCCGCCGAGAGGCTGTTCATTTTAAACATACCTCCGATCATGCCGGCCAGATAAATGGCGACCATAACGCCAAGGAATACAAAGTTATAGACCATAACCTCCATAGCGCCCTGCCCCACATAGACAGTCATGCCGACTGCGGCTGCCAGGACGACAATAAATAATATTGTATTTATTACCTTTTTTCCCATTTTTGCCTCCTCGCTGGTAGTACATCATTACACCGGAGCGTGTTTGAAAATTCATTCCCGCAATTTTCAAGTATGCTCGAATGTACAGTTTGTATGATTTCCTATACAATCCACCGTTTTTTTTATGATAGCATAACATTTCAGGGAGGGCAAGACGGTAATTTGGATTTTACCTGAAACCAAAAGCCTGTCAGTTATCCATTATCAGCCATAGGCCCGGGCAGCCAGTGCAAGTAAGGCCTGGGAATGAACAACAGCAAAAGCCTTCTGACGCTGCTGTCTTTATTTAACAGGCATCCGAAGGCTTTGTTACTTCTTTAAATGAGTTTTCAGTGAGTTTTTAATAAATTTTAAATGAATAATCACACTTGAGCCGCATAGACTTTATCTTCTTCCAGGATCCTTGTCTTGCCGGAGATTACCTCGATAAGGTTTACGCTGCAATTAGGCGGAACCTTTCCGTGCCAGAAATCCTTTGGATTCTGATAAACATTCTGCAAAAGAGCGCGGACCGCGCAGCCGTGGGAGGTGATCAGGATATTTTTATCCTGCAGATCAGGACGGGCGATGATCTCTTCCCAGAAATCCCGCGTCCTCTTACAGATATCCGCAATATTTTCCCCGTTCTCCGGCCGTTTGAAATTCAGGGGATCGTTAAAGAAAACATCCATTTCCCTGCTGATGACCCTGCCGCTTTCGTCCTTAAACCGGGTTCCTTCCAGAACGCCGAAGTCGATCTCCTGAATCCGGGCGTCCTCAATAACCGGAACCTCTGCCGGCTGGGGAGCCAGAATCAGTTCTGCGGTCTGGCGCGCCCGCCCCAGCGGACTGGTATAGCAGAGATCAAAGGGAACCTGCTTTAACGCCTCGCCGGTAAGGCGGGCCAGGCGGATTCCCGCCTCTGCCAGAGGGATATCCGCGCTGCCCTGTACCTTTTTTAAGGCGTTCCAGGTGGTTACGCCATGTCTTACAATATATAATCTCATCAGCTTCTCAACTCGATTCCAAGAGCAGTAAGCCCGTTTAAGATCTTCTTCATAGCCGCTGTGATCTCGGCCTCCTCCAGAGTCTTATCGTGGGCGCGGAAAACAACGGAGTATGCCATGGATTTATAGCCGGCTTTGATCTGGCTGCCCTCATAAATATCAAATAACTGGTAGCTTTCCAGAATCTTTCCGCCGCGTTGCTCCAAAACTGCCTCGATCTGTCCCGCAAGGACTCCCTTCGGCACTACCATGCTCAGGTCACGGGTAACTGCCGGATATTTGGCGATACCGGTGAATTTATGGTTAAAGCCTGCAAATTCCAGAACAGTCAGAATATCGATCACCGCAATATATGCCCTGCCGCCGATACCGTAAGTATCCGCTACCAGAGGATGTACCTCTCCCAAATATCCCACAACCGTTCCTTTGTAGACCATGTTTGCCTGTCTGCCCGGATGCAGATAAGGCTTGCCGCATTCCGGATCATAGTGCATTTTTTCTTTCATGCCCACTTTTTCAAAGAATTCCTCGCATACGCCCTTCATTTCAAAAAAATCGCCTGCGCCGTACATACCAAGGGTAAAGTGCATTTTCTCGTCAGGAAGCTCCTTTAACGGCAGTTCTTTGGGAAGATACACATTGCCCAGTTCATAAAGGCGCACGTCTTTATTTCTTCTGTTATAATTGGTAGCAAGAGAGGTCAGCATCCCGTTCAGTGTCGTAGTACGCATGATGCTGTAATCCTCCCCGAGAGGATTGCTGATGGTGATCGCCTCGCGGAGTTCGCTGTCTTTGGGAAGACGAAGCTTGTCAAACACCTTCGGGCTTTCAAAGGAATAAGTCATTCCCTCTGAGAAACCGCAGTATTCTGCAATGTCCCTTGCCACCTGCTCAATGCGGAGCTTAAACGGCATTTTTCCGGTGGTCGCTTCTCCGGTAGGCAGCGTAGTCGGAATTTTATCATATCCGTAAAATCTTGCCACCTCTTCGGCAATATCAGCCAGGCAGCCGATATCCTGGCGGAAGGTCGGAGCAACGATCTCATTGGTTTCTTCATCATAGGTAAGCTCTACCCGGGCAAGATACCCCAGCATTTCTTC
The DNA here is from genome assembly GCA_030524715.1 of Eubacteriales bacterium. Classification (GTDB taxonomy): domain Bacteria; phylum Bacillota; class Clostridia; order Lachnospirales; family Lachnospiraceae; genus Blautia_A. Next base: position 3,844 of record JAUNGB010000101.1, read on the forward strand.
CTTTGTGAGGTCGGTTCCCAGAAGAGCGTTGATACGCTCAGGGTCAAATTTCACACGGGACGGCTCTCTTGTCTCTGTGCAGACATCCACCATGCCTCCAACGACCTCTCCTGCTCCCAGTTCTTCCATCAACTGGCAGGCTCTGTCGATAGCTTCCTGCGCATTGTTTGGATCCAGGCCTTTTTCAAACTTTCCGGAAGCGTCGGTGCGAAGGCCGATCCTCTTGGAGGAAAGGCGGATGTTAGTTCCGTTAAAGCAGGCCGCCTCAAACAAAACAGTATGAACATGGTCTGTGATCATGGAGTTCTCCCCGCCCATGATCCCGGCAATACCGACAGCCTTTTCGCCGTCGCAGATCATCAGTACGGAATCATCCATGGTACGCTCCTGGCCGTCCAGGGTCACAAACTTTTCATCCTTTGCCGCGCGGCGCACAATGATCTCATGTCCTGCAATAGTGTCCAGGTCGTAGGCGTGCATAGGCTGGCCGTATTCCTCCATCACATAGTTGGTGATATCCACCAGGTTGTTGATGGGGCGGATTCCATTTGCCGCCAGACATCTCTGCATCCATTTGGGCGACGGGCCGATTTTTACATTTTTGACGACTCTTGCAATATAGCGGGGGCAAAGATCAGGATCCTTCACCGTAACCTTGATATAATCAGACGCCTGCTCGTCGTTTCCTGTTGCCTTCACCTGAGGCGGACAGAACTTTTTGTTAAAGGTCGCCGCCGCCTCTCTTGCGATTCCGATGACGCTGTAGCAGTCCACACGGTTGGATGTGATCTCATATTCAAAAACAACGTCGTCCAGTCCGAGAGCCTTAACTGCGCTCTCCCCTACTGCTGCGTCATCCGGGAAAATATAAATACCGTATTCCGGCGCCTCCGGATACATATCACGGTTGCTTCCCAGTTCTTCAATGGAGCACATCATACCGCAGGACTCAACGCCCCGGAGTTTTCCTTTTTTAATCTTAATACCGCCGGGCGTCATTTTGCCGTCATGTCCTCCGGCAACACGTCCTCCATCCAGAACTACCGGAACCTTGTCCCCTTCCTTTACATTCGGAGCGCCGGTAACGATCTGTACGCTTTCATTACCTACGTCTACCTGACAGATGATCAGCTTATCGGCGTCAGGATGGCGCTCAATTTTTGTGATCTGTCCGATGACGATCTTGTCCAGATCCGCATCCAGCTTCTCATAGCCTTCCACCTTGGTTCCGGATAAGGTCATGGCGTCTGTATATTCCTGCGCCGTTACGTCCAGATCCGGCACATACATTTTAATCCAAGACATTGAAGTATTCATTTCTTTAATCCCTTCTCTTTCTTATTCTATTTCTATCTCATATATCAGAACTGTTTCAGGAAACGAATGTCATTTTCGTACAGCAGTCTCATATCGTCAATCTCATATTTCAGAAGCGCGATACGCTCCAGGCCTACGCCGAAAGCAAAGCCGGTATATTCGTCAGGGTCGATGCCGCACATACGGAGAACATTGGGATGCACCACGCCGCAGCCCAGGATCTCGATCCAGCCGGAGCCTTTGCAGAAACGGCAGCCCTTTCCGCCGCATTTGAAGCAGGATACATCCACTTCCGCGCTGGGCTCAGTGAACGGGAAATGATGGGGCCTGAACTTGGTCTTTGTTTCCGGCCCGAACAGCTCCTGTGCAAATTCCTGCAGGGTTCCCTTAAGGTCTGCAAAGGTAATGTTTTTGTCGATGACAAGTCCCTCGATCTGATGGAAGGACGGGGAATGGGTCGCATCCACCTCGTCGGAACGGAATACTCTTCCCGGCGCGATCATACGGATAGGCAGCTTGCCCTTTTCCATGGTACGCGCCTGTACCGGGGAGGTCTGGGAACGGAGCAAAATGGAATCATTGATAAAGAAGGTATCCTGTTCGTCTCTTGCAGGGTGATCCTCCGGAATATTCAGCTTCGTAAAGTTGTAGTCCGCATATTCCACCTCGGGGCCTTCTACCACCTCATATCCCATGCCGATGAAAATACGTTCCACTTCTTCCAGCGCGATGGTATTCGGATGACGGTGGCCGATCTGGGCTTTCTTTGCAGGAAGCGTTACGTCAATGACCTCTGATTTCATTTTTTCTTCGCGGACGGCTTCCTCAAGCTTTGTTTTGGATTCCTCCAGAAGTCCTTCGATCTTTGCCCTTGTTTCGTTCACAAGCTGTCCCACCTTCGGGCGTTCCTCAGGCGCAACATCCTTCATACTTTTTAAAATTGCTGTCAGCTCGCCTTTTTTGCCAAGGTAAGCCACTCTTACTTCATTCAGCTTATCCAGCCCTTCGGATTCCTCAATCCGCACTCTGGCAGCCTCTGCCAGTTCCTGAAGTCTTTCTTTCATATCCATGATTGCTGTCTCCTTTTACAAAAATTAATCATTGTGCTTTTCTATAGTCAGGCACGTCCGCCCGGCTCGCTGCCCACGAGAATAAAAAAACTCCGTCCCACAAAAAGGGACGGAGATTCTCCGCGGTACCACCCTGATTCCTGTACGCAGCGTACAGGCTCTCGGTTCTGCTTAACGCGCAGCGCACGTCATTTCCTACTGGTAATTTCAGAAAGGAAGCTCCGGTGGGAAACTCAGGAATCATCTGAACTTAAGGAAGCTTACAGCCGGTGGCTTCCTCTCTCTGGTAGAAAACGATTCCCTACAAACACCTTCTAAGCCTTTGACTTATCTGTTATTTAATATGCCACAGCAGACAGAATATGTCAAGGAAAACTTTCCGGGCACACTTTCTGTTCTTTCCCGAAGCGGGGTACTCATGTTACTGTTTGCGCCGTAGATGTGAACAGTAACTTACTCGTCTTTTTTGTTCTGCTCCAGGTTCTTCTGCTCCTTTTCACGGGCAAGCATCTCACGCACAGATTCCTGAGCCTGGCGGAATTCCTTTTCAAAATATGCATTGATCTCCGCCCCGTACAGCAGAAGGTTCATACACACATACAACCACAGCATTACCATAATAACGGCCGCAAGACTTCCATACATGTTGGTAAAGCTGGGAAAAATAGCAAAATAGAGAGAAAAGAAATACGAAAACAACGACCACGCAACCGCGATGATCAGCGCTCCCGGAACCTGGCTTTTCAGAGTTGCCTTCCTGTTTGGGATCACCTTGTAAAGCACCAGAAATACCAAAAACAGAACGACAAATACCAGAAAAGTCCTGGCGCTTATAATCTTTGCTATGATCTGCCCCAGAAACGGAACATACCGCGACAGCGCTGCCTGGATCAGGTTTCCTAATACCAGAAGGATCAGGCTTGCGATAACCGCGATCACAAAGAGAAACGTATAAAACACCGAATAGATCCTGTTCGTCAGCCAGTTACGAGTCTCTTTCACATGATAGATCACGTTCAGCCCATTCATCAGCGCCTGCATTCCCTTGCCTGAGGACCACAGCGCCGCCAGAGCCGAAATGGGCACGATGGCCGTGTTCCTTTCATAAACCTCCGCAAGGATACTGAGCACAGAGCCCTGCAGATTCCCGGGAACAATGCTTTTAATGGCGCTTCTCACCACAGAATATGTCAATGGGGTATACTGCACCAGCGTCGTCAAAAACAAAACAAAAGGTATAAATGACATGATCAGGAAGTACGCCGCCTGCGCGGCATAAGCCGCCACATGATCCTGCTTCATCCTGTTCATAAATCCCAGGATTCTTCCTATCACCGGATTATTTTTTATATCATACATATACTCTTTCCCGTCTTTCCGCAGCCTGTCAGAACTTTTCTGTCAATTTTATCAGCGTAGCTGACCCGAATCCCGCGCCAAGACTCGCGAGCGAGTCTTGAAGTTGTCAGCCGCAAGCCCGGGCAGTCAGTGCAAGGCTTGGGTTGGAACAGCAACCTTTCTTTCTGACAGACTGCTTATCCCCCGTATCATACCATGAAACAATAATTCTGACAAGTATAGCCTGACAAATACAGGATTTCTATAAGCCTGACAAATACAGGATTTCCGGCAGTTATACATTATTATTAGCCACAAGCCCGGGCAGACAGTTCAGGGCCTGGGTATGAACAACAGCTTATACGTTACCGTGCCTTTAATATTTCAATATCCTTAAAAAAATAGTCAAGGATTTCTCCGTAGGTATAGCCTTCCTTCGCCATCTGATCGGCTGCGGTCTGGCTCATACCGACGCCGTGTCCGTAGCCGCCTCCCTCTATGCAAACCGTCTCCCCCGGAATGCAGTTTATTGTAAAATACGCGCTTGGAAGAAGCTGCCCTCCCTGTACCTCCATGCCGTTTTGTCCGGTAATGGTACAGTCTTTGGGAGACAGAAATTCCCGGATCGCATACTCTTCAGATACCTCAAAGGAGGCTTCTTCCATAACTACCCGCAGAGAGATCACCGCTCCGCTCTGATTCTTTTTTATCGCCTCCAGCCCCTTCAGGGCGCCTCCGGCTTCATGGCTCTGTGCCCTTTGCTCCACACTGCTCCAAGGGATTTCCACGCTCCATTTGCCCCAGGGTTCTTCAGCGTCAAAGGTACAGGACACACTTTTTAAATAAGAAGCGGCTTCCTCCGCCCCCCAGATTTCATCTGTGCTGGTGGCGCCTGCAGAGGTGGAAAAATAATAGGCTTCTATCAATTCCCCGTTCTGACAGATCACCTCCCCTTCTGTTTCTCTCACAGCCCTGGTGGTACTGTCCTGGGGAGAAATATTGCCGTAAACCTGATAGTTGACACTGTCGTCCACATCCGCCCCGTATTCCTGAAGCCTGCCTTCCTCCATCTGCTTCCAGGCATAGGTTCTTGCACAGACAGCCTGCGCCTTCAGCGCTTCCATTTCATAGGAGGAAGGCATTTCGCTGGGCACCACTGCCTCCAGATACGTTTCCAGTGGAAGTCTGTTTATCAGAAGGAGCGCGCCATCCTGACGCCGGATCTCCATGCTTCCCTGATATACCGGAGCGCCATCCTGACGCCGGATGGAAGAAATTTCGATGCCGTCCTCCTGGGCAGGAATCGTCACCGGACCATTGTCAAATTCCGGACTTTCAGGAGTGTAGGTAACTGTGTTTCCCCCGTAAGAAACAGTAACCGAGGGATGATAAAAGGTCTGATAATCTGTATCCATAAGGAGCACCCGTATATCCGGATTTGCCTTCCTGTCCCAGGTCTTGACAGTGGGAGAACTGCCCTCCTTTGCATCCTCTTTTTCGGCTTCCTGTCCGGCTGTCTGCGGCTGTCCGACCTGTTCACTTCCGCTTTTCTCTGTTTCCAGCCCCGCCTTTTCCTGCTGCGTGTTTTCCTGTCCGGCTTGCTGCTCTTCCGGTGTCTCGGCTTGCCGTTCCTCTTGCTGCTTGGCTTGACACTCTTCTTGCGTCCCGGCCTGCCGTTCCTCTTGCTGCCTGGTCTGCTCTTTATCCTGTGTCTCAGCCTGCTGCTCCTCTTGCCGCTCGGCCTGCTGCCGTTCCTCTTCTTCTTTAATGTAAGCTGCTTTCTGTGCAATATTTAAGGCCGCCGCCTTATTCAGAAGCGCCATCCACCCAAGAAGGAGCGCCAAAAGAATCATTTTTTTATAAAAAAATCTGGTCTTCTTCATATCATAATATATGAAGAAAACCAGAAAAACATGGCTGTTATTTCAGCGATTTTTTACTTTGCATATAGATTTCTATTTTGTATATAACTTTTTATTTCACATAAAAGCGGTATGATGTGACAGAATGGTATTGTTCTCCTGCCGGAAGGATCGGTGAATGGAAATCTTCCACATTTACCGCGTTGGGTTCTACCTGTGTTTCCAGGCAGAAGCCGGAGCGTTTCTCATAAATGTGACCATTCTTGCCTTTCTCATGCTCTACAAAATTCCCTGCGTAAAACTGTACGCACGGGCAGTCTGAGGCAACGTCCATGGCGATTCCCGACTCTTTGGCATATGCGCTTGCAATGATCCGGCAGTTACCTTTGGCATAATTGTCTGTCACATAATTATGGTCATAGCCTCCTGTAAACTGCAACTGCTCAAATTCTGCCTCAATGTCCTGACCTATGGTCTTAAATTTGCTGAAATCCATGGGAGTCCCTTCTACAGGCGCATACTCTCCTGTAGGAATGGACGCGCTGTCGCGTACCGGATTGTAATATTTGGCGCGGATGCTGAGATGCTGTCCCAGAATATCCCCGCTGCCCTCTCCGTTCAGGTTAAAATAAGAATGATTCGTCATATTCGCGACTGTAGCCTTATCGCACATACCCTGATATGTGATCCGGAGTTCATGTTCCTCTGTAAATTCATATTTCACGGAAATGCGAAATTCTCCCGGAAAGCCGTTTTCTCCGTCAGGGCTGATCCTGGACAGGGTGACACTGTTCTTTTCCTGGGAAATCTCTCCCACATCCCACAATTTTTTCTCAAATCCGTCCGGACCGCTGTGAAGATTGTTGCCGTTTTCGTTCTGCGCCAGAATTACCTCTTCCCCGCAAACAGAAAATTTCCCGCTTTCAATGCGGTTCCCGTTTCTTCCGATGACCGCGCCGAAAAAGCAGCCGTTGGTAAGGTATCCGTCAATGCCGTCATAGCCCAGCACAACATCCACAATAGTTCCGTTTCTGTCCGGCACGCCAAGCTTCACCAGAATTGCGCCATACTGCATTACTTCTGCATAAGAGCCGTCCTGATTCTCCATATGGAAAATACGCACCCCTTCTCCTGTGGGCAATTCTCCGAATATTCTTTCTGTAACCATTTTATCTTCCTCCCAAGTATCAAAAAAGGGGCCCGCGATATGGTCCCATTTGTTTTTTGACAGTCCCGGAATGCCGTTCCCTTCCTTTTGACGCCTAGCATTATGCTAGGTGGGTGTCCTCAACAGATCTTCTGCCTACCACGACGAGAGGTCTGACATCCAATCTGCGATGTTGGATTCCCTTATTGTCTGTGTAGGTTCAAAATATGAAGGGGCCTCGCACATTCCAGGATTGCATCGCTGTTCTTTTGATATCTTTATTATACTCTAGTATATGCGTTTTTTCAACAGAAAATGTAATTTCAAGGGCAGAAAAAATTAACAAAAATCTGGTAATCTTTTTTATCTTACTGAAATCTCTATGTATAAGGCAGTCCTGAACGCATTTCTGTAAAAAAATCGGGTGTGAGTCAACTCACACCCGGTAAAATCTGATTCCTGTTTTTTATAAAAGCTGTAAGAAATCTTATTTTATAACTGAGGTCCGGCAGCAACCAGAGCCTTTCCGGCTTCGTTGCCTTCGTATTTTGCAAAGTTCTTAACAAATCTGCCAGCCAGATCCTTTGCTTTTTCTTCCCATTCGGAAGCGTCTGCATAAGTATCGCGTGGGTCAAGAATGTTGGTGTCCACACCCGGAAGCTCTGTCGGAACTTCAAAGTTGAAGTACGGGATCTTCTTGGTCGGCGCCTTCAGGATATCGCCGTTCAGGATCGCGTCGATAATACCACGGGTATCTTTGATCGTGATACGTTTGCCTGTTCCGTTCCATCCGGTATTAACCAGATATGCCTTAGCGCCGTTCTGTTCCATCTTCTTAACGAGCTCTTCGCCGTATTTGGTCGGATGAAGCTCAAGGAATGCCTGTCCGAAGCAAGCGGAGAAGGTCGGTGTCGGCTCTGTGATTCCACGCTCTGTACCTGCAAGCTTAGCTGTGAAACCGGACAGGAAGTAGTACTGTGTCTGTTCCGGAGTCAGGATAGATACAGGAGGAAGTACGCCGAACGCATCTGCGGACAGGAAGATTACGTTCTTAGCTGCCGGTGCTGCAGATACCGGGCGAACAATATTCTTAATGTGTGTGATCGGATAGGATACACGTGTATTCTCGGTTACGCTCTTATCTGTAAAGTCGATCTTGCCTTCAGCATCCAGAGTTACGTTCTCAAGAAGAGCGTTGCGCTTGATGGCATTGTAGATATCCGGCTCAGATTCTTTATCCAGGTTGATAACCTTCGCATAGCAGCCGCCTTCGAAGTTGAATACGCCGTTGTCATCCCAGCCATGCTCGTCATCGCCGATCAGAAGACGCTTAGGATCTGTGGACAGTGTTGTCTTGCCTGTTCCTGAAAGGCCGAAGAAGATTGCTGTATTCTCGCCGTTCATATCTGTGTTTGCAGAGCAGTGCATGGAAGCGATACCCTTTAACGGCAGATAGTAGTTCATCATGGAGAACATACCCTTCTTCATCTCTCCGCCATACCATGTGTTGATGATAACCTGCTCGCGGCTTGTGATATTGAATACTACCGCTGTCTCGGAATTCAGGCCTAATTCTTTGTAATTTTCTACTTTAGCCTTGGAAGCGTTGTATACAACGAAATCCGGCTCGAAGTTCTCAAGCTCTTCTGCTGTAGGCTCGATGAACATGTTCTTAACGAAATGTGCCTGCCATGCTACTTCCATGATGAAACGGATTGCCATACGTGTGTCATGGTTTGCGCCGCAGAATGCGTCTACTACAAACAGCTTCTTGTCGGAAAGTTCTTTTAACGCGATATCCTTAACCGCATCCCAGCATTCCTGTGAAGCCGGATGGTTATCGTTCTTATATTCATCAGAAGTCCACCATACAGTATCTTTGGAATTCTCATCCATTACGATGAACTTATCTTTAGGAGAACGTCCTGTGTAGATACCGGTCATTACATTCACCGCACCAAGTTCGCTTACCTGACCCTTTTCAAAGCCTTCCAGACCAGGTTTGGTTTCCTCTTCGAATAACATTTCAAAAGAAGGATTGTGTACGATTTCTGTAGTTCCAGTAATACCATACTTACTTAAATTAATTTCTGCCATCTCGCATTTTACCTCTTTTCTTCAATAGTATTTACGAAATAAATAAGATTCGCGTTTATTATCGCATCTTTGCATAAAAATGTCAATAGTTTCACAAACATAATTGTACCTAAATTTATACAATGGGGCTATATACAATCCTGTTTGTTTTCGTTCTGTTTCTTATTCCTTTTTGGGAGCCGGAGTGGATTTGGGAGCCGCCGTCACCGTTTTTGTTGCCGTTACGCAGTTCTGATACCTGTCAGTGGCCGCCAATACAAGGACGCTGCCCTTTTTTTGTTTTTTAATGGGAACGATATACTGTCCTTTGCCGTTAATTTTAGCTTTCCCAAGAATCGTATTGTTTTTCTGATGGGATATCAGGATCGTCTTTCCGCCTGCGATCTGTCCGGTCACCTTCACTGACTTCTCAGTGACCGCGCTTACCTTCATGCTTTTTATGGTCTGGCCTTTTCCCTTGCAGCCATTCATATACATGGCATACGCTCCACGGTTATCCTGCATTTTATTTTCCTTCTGATCTTTAATATCGGCATGATATGCATAAATGCCGTACTTTTGGTTGGAAAAAGCCTCGTTCTGGTCAAGGGAATCCAGTATGGATCGGTATACCGCAATCCCGCTGCCGCCATTATCACTGCTCACATTTTTGATTAGGGACGTATGATTGCTGGTGGAATCGATCAGGACTCCGTCAGACCCGCAGCCTGTCACCACATTGCCTGTCAGGGCATTATTCTCGCTGGCGCTTTTATAGGCGCTGTTTCCCTTGTACACATAGATCCCCGCGTTTTCCGCATTTTCCACCTTATTTCCCTGAATAAAGTTCCCGCTGCTGGCGCCAAGATAAATCCCCATATTTTCAAATCCGGGCGCTTTGGAAAGGCTTACTTTATTATTGGTAACTGTACAGTCCCTGGCAAGATCCAGGCGGATGCCATTCCCCGGGCCGGTCACACTGTTGCCGGTTACCGTTACGCCGCGGACAAAATACAGCCCTGCCGGGATCACACTGTCCGTTTTGCTGTTGTGCTCTCCCACCACCTGGATCCCGTAGCTTCTCCAAAAAGAACCGGCTACGCTTCCGGGAACGGCCACGGAAATTTTATTATTTGAGATCACAAGATCCTCATCCTGCTGGTTCTGGGAAACATCCGTCTGCTGTCCTTCCATCACATGGGCATTATGGCTGTACAGAGAGCGCACATAAACGCCTCCGCCCACATTTTCCATAATATTATCCTTCACTGCGGAATCCTGATAATTCAGGCACCAGACAGCTCTCTTTTTAATGTTTCGGAAGGTATTATTCTGAATAAAGATATTTTTGTATGGTTTATCAAACATCATACTGTGGCTGCCTACTCCGGCAAACACATCCTCAAAAAGATTTCCTTCTATTATGATATTTTCGCATACCGTACCGTCATAGGGCTGATACATGGGAAAAATAATATCCCGGCAGGCGTCGATCTGGATACATTCCTGGCCGCCTTCCTCATAAGGCGCCCAATACCCTTTAAACGTACATCCGGTCACCCTGGCGTCCCTGACGCCTCCAAACTCCAGAAAATGCGACTTCAGGTTATTCAGGAAGGTCACATCCTTTATGAGCACATGATTGGCATGGCCGATACGGAAACCGACAAAACCGCCTTCCTCCTCCTTGTCTTCACAGGAGTCATAGTTACAGTCCCATGTTCCGCCTTCTATGGTAATGTTGCTGTACCCGTCATACCCTCCGGCTGATTCCTCCCATATTCCCAGACGCAGGAGCAGATGCTTATCCTTTGAGGTTTTTGTGATCACCGCGCCCGCCGCGTATAAATGGATGTTGCTGTACATACAGATGGTTCCTGTAAGCCGGTAATGTCCCGGCGGTATAATGACCTTGCAGGGAGCTTTTGCCGTTGCCTTTCTTCCCGCCTCCGCAAGAAGAAGGTTCAGGCTTACTGTGATATCGTCCCCTTCCCGGGCGGACAGCGTTAACTCTGTCGCCTCCTGTACCGGTTCCTGATTTTCTTCAGGAAGAAGCTCTCCCTCCGAAAAAATATCCTCTCCTGCCCCGAAGACCTCTTCCCGGCCTTCTCCGTCAATAAACGGAACCCCGCTGCTCTCAGGCTCTCCCAAGGGTTCCGCTTCATTTGCTTTTTCCGGTTCATTTACTATTTAAGGTTTCTGAAAGCTCTCCTGACTCTCTTCTTCCTGCTCCTTCCGGGAAATATCCGCCGGTGGCTCCAGGTACTCCTGTTCCAGCCAGGAAATATCTGCCGGTAGCTCCGGATACTCCCGCTCTGCTTCCGCCAAAAGCTGCGCGTTCATTTCCATATCCTCACGCGCGATTTCTTCCGATGGACGTACCTTAGCCGTCGGCTCCGCCATCGGAATTTCACAGGGAATTGCGCCGGATGTAAGCCCAAGCCCCACAGCCAGTACAAATCCTGTTATTTTTTTTGTAATAATTTTCTTTTTCATAAATATCATTCAATTCTTTCACTGTCACAGGCGGAAAACCACTGACTTCAGGCAGCGGGGTTCCACCTTATTATTCAAGACTTGCTGTTGATCATTTTATAATACCAAGAATTTTCTTCACCGTAGCCGGCATATCCGGCGCATCCACTACAGTATCGTGAAGCACCGGCGCTGTGCGGATCTCTTCCACCGCTTTGGGGATTTTTACCCCGGAAAGCTTCTCAAGAGCATCTACAAGCCCAAAATCATCCAGTCCTTCATATCTGTCGGAAATAGCGTCCATTACGCTTCTGGTAAATTTGTACGGACTTGCGGTAGATGCGATTACCGCCGGACGGGTATCTTCTGTTTCTCTTAAATATTTCTGATACACTCCTGCCGCCACCGCGGTATGGGGATCTATCACATAGTTGCTTCCGTAATACGTAGCGCTGATCGCTTCCCTTGTCTCCCCCTCGCTGCAGTAATTTCCATAGAAATCAGACAACTGCTCTTTCATTTCATCTGTGATCGTATACTCGCCGCCCTTGCTTAAGGCTTCCATCAGCTCCGCGCACTTCTGTGAGTCTTCTCCTGTCAGACGGTAAATAAGCCGTTCCAGATTGCTGGATATCAAAATATCCATGGACGGAGAGGAAGTGAGAATAAACTCTCTCTTTCTGTCGTAGGTGCCTGTGCGGAAGAAATCATAAAGAACTCTGTTCTCGTTGGAAGCACAGATCAGCTTATGGACAGGCAGTCCCATCTGTTTGGCATAAAAGGCCGCAAGAATATTTCCGAAATTTCCCGTGGGAACAACCACGTTGATCTCTTCTCCTTCTTTGATCTTCCCTTCTCTTATGAGAGTCGCGTACGCGTATACATAATAAACGATCTGCGGCACAAGACGGCCGATATTGATGGAATTAGCGGAGGAAAACTGGTAACCGGCCTGGTTCAGCTCTTCAGCCAGCCCGCGGTCGTTAAACATCTTTTTAACGGCTGTCTGCGCATCGTCAAAATTGCCGGTAATGCCCACAACGTAGGTATTTTTCCCTTTCTGGGTCACCATCTGCTTTTCCTGGATGGGGCTTACCCCGTGCTTAGGATAAAAAACAATGATCTTTGTCCCCGGCACGTCCGCAAAGCCTGCCATAGCGGCTTTTCCGGTATCGCCGGAGGTTGCGGTCAAAATAACGATCTCGTTTTCCACATGATTTTTCTTCGCCGCCGTCGTCATCAGATGCGGCAGGATCGAAAGCGCCATATCTTTAAAGGCGATGGTTGCTCCATGGAACAGTTCCAGGAAATGAACGCCGTTTGCCTCGTGAAGGGGGGCGATCAATTCTGTATCAAATTTCTCATCATATGCATTGGAAATACATTGTTTCAGTTCTTCTTCTGTAAAATCCGTCAAAAAGCGGCTCATTACCTCATAAGCAGTTTCCTGGTAGCTCATCTGCGCCAGCCGCTCCATGGGAACATCCAGCCTTGGAATGCTGGTCGGTACGAACAGTCCCCCATCTTCAGAAAGACCTTTTAAGATCGCCATTGAAGCCGTTACTGTTTCTTCCTTACCTCTGGTGCTTTTGTACAATACCTGCATTATTATTCCTACCTTTCCGTGTTTCTGTTTTTTGTGCATCATTATAACACGAACTTTTTTAAATTACCATATGAATATCGTCTAATATTCAAAAAGCCATACGGACAATTCCGTATGGCTTTTTGATACCCCTTATGACCAAGATGTCATTTTTTTACCATCTGAACGAGATTATCGTCCGATGATGTGCCGTCCTTGCCCTGCGCGTCTTCTGATTCATCGGGATAAGTATAGAAATCATGGACGCCATGCTTGAACAGCCTTTTTAAATCTTTTTCAAACCAGGTGACGTTGTGGGCTTCTGCTGCAGACTTCTGAATGAAGAACAGCGCGCCCTCAGAATAATCAACGCCCTCCAGCACCTGTTTGACTGCTTCTTTTGTTTCCTCGGATACCGTAACTTCACTGATGCGGCCGTCATAGGTCGGGGAAAACTGCGGCACCCCGTTTTTACATTCCCAGACAACCTCCGTCACAGTATCAGGAAACTCTTCATGCTTTACACGGTTCATGATGACGTTCGCCACCAGGATCCGTCCTTTTAAGTCTTCGCCGCCGGCTTCCGCTTCTACGATCCGAAGAAGCGTATCATAATCGGTATCTGACATCAGCCCGGGATTCTCTGCCATAGTAAACGCGGCAGACTCCAGTGCATCCACTGTGGAAGCCATAGACGCGCTGACATCAAACTCCGCGATATCTCTGTCGATCTTTCTGACTCTCTGCCCCACCATCACCTTCTCGCAGGAGGTTCCGATACGGTTGACAGTCGTTCCTGTTACCGCAGTCTTCTCAACACCGGATACTACGCCCGCAAGCCCTGACGGAAGTGTTTGACCGCCGGACTCATCGCCGTCCGACGCCGCATAGACCTGTTTCTGTTCTCCCGGCTGCCGCAGATTCGGACAGACTATCATTCCCAACGCAGCAACCGTTATCAGGCACATCACAATAAAGCTATGTACAGAATATCTGCCTTTTCTTATATCTTGCTTCGCTTTTTGTTTTACATCCTGTTTTACTTTTTGCTTTACATTTTGTTTCGCATCTTGTTTTACGTTTTGTTTGCATTGTTTCGTTTTTTGTAACATTTCGTCAGCTTTCATACTCTTAAATTCCTTACATAAATTATTTTGTTCTTTAAAGCATTTTGCTTAAAAACCTGGCAGTTCTCCCCTCTGTCCGGTTTATCATCGCGCGCTGAATAGTTACGTTTGTTTTTCATTAATTATTTATTA
>JAUNGB010000001.1 GCA_030524715.1 Eubacteriales bacterium
TGCTTCCAAAGCCAAAGGCGCTGTTCCATTTAAAAAGACATACATATCATTAAACATATTTTTTACCAACATAAGATGATCCATCTTTCCCCTCCTTATGAGACCTTCAGCTCACCGATCCCCATTTGTCCTATAATCTGGCGGCTACTCTTTTTGGGTTTCCGTTTTGTTGCCCGTCCTTTCCTGCTTAAAATCCGCTTTTTACAGGAAGCCATATCATCGTACAGGCTGTCCTGGAAGCTCTCCCGTTTCATTTGCAAATAGTTGCCGGTACGGATTGCCTCTTCCAGGCTTTCTGCATGGCACAAAAGACGGTAAGTTTCGCTGTTTTCCTTATCATCATTGTCCATCTGCTGCATATGCCCTGCCAGCCACAGGTAATCCTGGTTATTCCGGTATTCTTTAAGCGCCCGGATTGCATACTCCTTAATTTCCTGGCAATTTGCCATATAGCCCACGTCCATAACAGGAGGAAGCGGGGCATAGTAACAGTCCGGGTAATCCGCCTCGTCGAACAGGTTCTCAATCTGCCTCATCATCGTTTCAATACCTGTCCGCAGCCGGTTTAAGTATTCACCGTCCGACACCTCCGCTTCTAGGCAGCCTCTGGCCTTCCAATCACTCCACCGGTCATACAGCCCCTGAAGCTTTTCATTGTATTGATCTGACAGCTTCCCATAGTCTGTTTCTGCTGTTTTACCGCCTTTCCAACTTGGGCATACCAGCGTGTCCAGCTTCCCATCATCAGCGATAAAGCCACAGATATACCCGCTTCGTTGTGCCGAACAGCCATACCGGTACCTTCCGCTTAGTCTCCCCTGCGCCTCCTTCTTTAACTTCCAATCAATATTCTGGCAATTCCCACATGATTGTTTTTTCATTCGGTCCTCCTTTGTTCTCATGCTGCCATGTCGATAAAATCCTTTAATTCTATCTGGCCGGCAACCTGCTTTTCTGTTTTTCCATTCCCATACATCCACCACCGGAACACACTCTCGCCATCTTTCCAGTTCCCTTTGGTTTTTCCACTGGCTGTACGTGCAGCCACCATCCGGTCAAACGTCCTGATATAGGCGTCACGATACTTCGGATATCGCAAAAATTCCTGTTCCCGGCTCTTTGTACTGGCAAGTGGACAGCCAATACATCCGATCCTGCAAAAGCCCTGGTCGTACAGACAGCAATAAGGCACCTGGTACTTACGGATAAGGCGCCAGATGTCTTCCTCGGTCCAGTCGATGATGGGGTTTAATATCCTCTTCCCTTTCAGACTGCATATTTCTATTTTTCTTCTGTCTTCCTCATTATCGCAGTTTAGATAAATAGTTCCCTTCTTCTTATGAATTTCTAAAAAGTTCCGTTCAGCTCTTTTCCTGCTTTCTTCCCAGCGGACCCCGGTTACCGTAAAAGCCCCCTTGCCCCCTTGTTCTTTTAGCACTTCACAGCAGTAGCGTGCAGTGCGCAGCGGCGGCATCTGTTTTTTGACGATCAGCTCCCACATAGTGAGGGCCGGATACGCAATTTTCACTTCCGGATACTCTTTTCGGATAAACCAGACCAGTTCTGGGGGATCTACCGTAGTCAAATGGTAATGCGCCCGGAATTTCACCCGCGCCATCTTTGCAAGCATATAGAGCACAACGCTGTCTTTTCCGCCGCTGAACGCCAGATAATATCCATCTGGATGGTACCGGACCGCGGCATCCTCAAACATTTGGAACATCTGGATTGCCCGTTTTTCCTTCTCTGGCAGATCATCAAAAAGTATGTATTGTTCCATTCTCTCCCGTCCTTCGCATTGATTATGCTGTTGACGGAAAAGCCATTCTTTCCGGTGTGTCTTTTTACGCCGCTAACCGATCTTCTTTCAAGACTTCGGTCCGCATTTACCTGGCCTCTTAGCGGCAACCTGGAGTTTCCCCAGGGAATGAGAAAATAGAACCCTTTTAGATGTCAAATGAGATGGTTGCATACGCAATCGGCCGTATCTCAAGAATTTGTACATTTGATATACGCCGGTATGGCCGTTCCTGGTTTCGTTTTTCTACCCAGTCGGACAATCGCATTTCAATTTCCCTGTCATAGTCCTCATGCTCTAAATGCAGCAGGATATATTTACAGGCTGTACGGTAATTTCCCCGCACCGTTTCATAAGAATACTCTACTTTATAGAAGGGAGCTGTAAGCCTGCCTGTCAGAAACTGCGTCGGATGGAGATTTTTAATAAGTTCCTGGTACTCTTCCGTTGCCGGAATGTTCCCACCGATCCCTATCTCTGCAAATGAGGCGATCTCTGCGAATTTGTGTATGTGCATAGATGTCCCCCTCCGGTTACCTGTTCTGTTAAATACTGATGACCTTATCCTCCAGTGAGCAATACCTGTAGGCATGGTTTGACAGCCGTTCTTCAGCCGGGATATTCTTTTCGCTCGTACATGCAATCACTTTTTGAAACTTACTGGAGATTTTTCCTCCAACGCTTGAGGACCGGATTAACATGACTTCGTCCACACAGGAAGCAATGATAAAAAAATCTTTTCCCAGTTCCTCTTCACAAAGTTTCAAGACGCCCGGATAGAGCAGGACCGCCGCACCAAAAAAGTGCCTGCTGTTTGTCAGCAGAAACATCCCCTCTACGGGAAGTTTGAACAGCGCAGACGGAAATTGCTTCTGCATATTAGCTAATGCCTCCTGATAGAGTTCATCTGTACTCCTTTTCCAGTATTCCTGATGTTTGTTCTCTATCATGAGTGTCATTGACATATCTTCCCCATTGTCACATAACAGATAGAACACAATGGACATATCCAGATACGGAATGCTCGGCACCTTCTTCAGCAGAGAGTCGTTTTCGCCGGTATGGATCAGCTTAAACATAATTTTGTCTTTAATCTTTTCAAATCCCATATCGTTTAGGATCTCTTCCACTCCAGACGGTACCTCTGCCCGCGAGGAATAGAGGACCAGGATATGCTCCACTACCTCCTCAAATCCCATTCCGTTCCTATAATCCTCAAATAAGTCTGTTAAATAGATTGACGGGGCAAACCTGCTGCCTTTCTCCTTAATGCATAACTCCGTCTGAATCACCCCATTATTTTTTTCCGTTTCCAGCACGTGTACACAATAGCCATCTCCCAGCCTTTGTGATATCACTCTTTTAACATCTTCAGCAAAACTTTGTATCGCTCTCATAGCAAACACCTCCTTATTTTTTTATCATTCGCTTTACCGTGGAGTTATCACAGTTTAACGCGTCTGCAATAACCTCCGAACTATAACCTTCTTTTCTCATTTGCCGTATGGCCTCTCTTCTCTCCTTTCTTGTTGCCGCCCCTATGTGTTTCGGGTGCTTCTTCTTCAAAATTCTCTGGGAAACCGGATTGCACAGTCCATAATCAAATAGGAATCTGGCCTCCTTCGCATTCACACCCATCAGGATCGCAATCATCAGACAATAGTATCCTTCCATGTCGTAAGATTCTGCCATCCTCGACCTCCTTTCCACTGGTCAGCTTTTTCCTCCTTTCTGCAAACAAAAAGAGACACCAAAACAATTTCGTTTGATGTCTCTTCATTCTTACAGCATAATAGCTGCGGTTACTTCGTTACTGCCAAATCCTGCTTCCGGTTTTCACCACCGGAACAAAAAACTTTTGTAATCTCTCGATTACATAAATCAGCTTTCCCATTCATTTTAACACTATATATTGTGTTTGTCAACTTTCAAACACTATATATAGTATTTTATCGTCAATAATTCTTACAAATCGAACCGGAATTTTGAAAACAGGTAAACCGGGATGGTGTATACCGGAACCGCCCTCCCGCCTTTTGTATTTCCTTTTAATAAAACCAGGCAGTCTACCTTTTCATCCTCCAAAGCCTTTTGTCCGGTCAGAGCCTGGCCTTTTCCAGTCTTAACCTCCAGGGCGTAGCTCTTCTCGCCCCCAATCAGGCTCTTAACGAAAAAGTCTATCTCACCGCCCTTATAGGTCGCAAACGCCGGTGTCTCCAGCGCGATCTCGTTTAAGCGCTCGACCCTGCGCCGCAGCTCCAGGAACACAAAATTCTCCTGCATAATCCCCCGGGTGGTTGCCTTATCCGCACCAACCTTGCGAAGGAAGTACCAGGTAAGTCCCAGGTCCGTAAAAAAGCACCGGCTCCTGGCTTTAAAATCCAGGATTTTGCATTCCGACACCTTCCCGGCAAAGTCCAGGATGCCGGCGCTCTGAAGCCAGTTGATGGCCCGGTTGCACACCGCTTTGGAGATATTGCTGTCATACTCATGGACCACCAGCCGCTGAAGGCTCTCGCTGAAGCTGTCTGCATCCAGTCCCTTCTTCTCACGCAGCAGGATTCTGGAAACGCTGCAGAACAGGTTATCATAAACAGCCGCATCCAAAATATCATCGAAATAGCGAATGGACTCTGAACAGAACAGATGGATTACGTCCTCCAGCTTTTCCCTGCATTTTTGGACGGAATGGGTTTCCAAATACTCCGTTACGACAGCCGGATAACCTCCGATCTGGCAGTACAGCTCATACAGTTCCTTTAGCTTCTGGTAATCTTCAGGCGCGGATTCCCCAAAAAGCCCCGCATCATGGAACATGCCGCCTAAACCAAAGGCATCCGCAAACTCTTCAAAGGTCAGGGTCTCCACCCGAAGCGATGTCAAATCCCCGGCTGACATCTTAAAGTCCCCATTCAAAATCCGGCCCAAATAGCTTCCGGTTACGATGAACCTGCACTCGAATGTCCTGGTAAACTCCCGGATTAAGTTATACACCACCGAAGACTCCTGTATTTCATCGATAATGACAACTGTGTCCCTCTGGTCCAGAAACCTCTTATCAAAGAGTTCCAGTGCTTTGTGGATTGGCTTTTCGGGCCTGTCCTGTCCAGGTTCCCATTTTCTCGCCTTCTTCAGGCACTCCAGGAATTCACTTCCGCTGTCCTCCTGCATGTTGATGTATATTTTTCCGCAGAAATTTTCGTCTGCAAATTTATTGATAATGTACGTTTTACCAACCTGGCGGGCGCCCGTTACCTCAAGTGTCAGATCGCTTCCATCTTTCCAGGCAACCAGACGGTCATAAATCCTTCTTTTTAAATACATCGTCCACACTCCTTTATGTCTCTGGTCTCCATTATATCAGATAATCTTCTATAACGGAAACAATTTCTTTTCTGTGTTTCTCAGTCTTTGGTTTTTTATCAGCTTGCCTTTTGCAGTTCCTCCTCTTCGTAATCCACACCAGGAATCTGTTGGATGGCTGCTGCCTGTATTTCATTTTTCAGAAGCGTATATAGGCTGCTAAAGTTCCCGATCCGGTTCGCGCGGAATGCATATTCCAGCTCAAAGGCACGTATAAAGGCTTCCGCCTTGGAGAACAGAATAAACATGTCCTTGTCGTTGATAAACAGGCTGACCTTCTTATCGCAGACATAGCTGTTCTTTTTGCAATACCTCCCTCCATTAGAATTTTTCACCGATATCCCGCGCCCGTTCTGGATTTCAACGTACCACGGGTAAATGCGCTTATTACCCTTTGCGTCCGTATCGTACCTCACAATCTGCAGTTTGGTAACCGTGCTGTAGCCGTCGTTATCCGGCTCGCCAAAAATCTTTTCCTGGGAATAATCAAACTCCCATAAGTGGCAAAATAATGCGGAATAGATATATTTTGCTTCTTCCGGGTTGATATTAGCATAGACGCTTACCGTATGTTCCCCTTTCCCGTTGCTGTAATCCAGCATATTGAGACGGATTAAGGACCGTTCCCCCGCTTCCGCTGTTTCTCCGGACGCATGGATATGGGCCGGGAATAAACGCGATGATGGCTTTAAACGGTCCAGCAGTTCCAGAAGTGCCTTATCCGTTTTATACACGGAAATCTGGTCGGATTCCACATTCGACCAGTCCTGTTTTTCTTGTCCCATGTGTCTCCTCCTATCTGATAAAGCGGGTGATGAGCCCTCCCAGTTTTGTGGGCATCTTTTTTAAGTCAGAGATATTCAAATACCCGTTCGTATAGATCTCCTCAATCAGTTTCCGGTCATCCCCGATTGCAGCGGTAAACAGCTTGATCCCTCTCTTTTCCAAGTCGCGCTTGGCCTCCTGCAAATCTTTTTTCGCAGCCTCTCCCTCATAATCTTGAGCATTGGGCTGTCCATCTGAAATCTGCAGCAGAATTTTTAATTCCTCCTGCCGCTCCAGCAGTTTTTTCCCGACAAAACGAAGCGCCACTCCATCCCGGTTACAGCCGCCTGTTTTAATCCCCATAATCCTTAAATGATCCTGGTTATCTACGGAGTCAAAATCTGCATAAGAGTGGATATCTACCACCTCCTGACCATTTGATAAAAAATGGGTCGTATGGCCGTACAGCATGATTGGAATTTCCAAATCTTTGCAGAACGTATATAAAACAAGTCCGGCCTTTTTGGCATACTTAATCCTGTCATTGGTATACATCGAACCGGAGATATCGAGAAGAACAGCAAATGCGATTGAAAAACCTTCCTCCGGCTGGATCTCCCTTTCAAAAACCTTGTCATCCTGACGGTACAGTTCTCCACGGCACAGCCGCTTTCCTAGATAAAGGCCGGACATGGTCCCTCCATCCCGCCGTTTTAAGACCTCTTCCACTGCATCCTCCAGCTTCTTGGCAACCCGCATAATTTCCGGGGCTGCTTGCCTATATTCCTTTTCCATGGAAACAGGGATTTCCTCCTGCCTGTGTACTTTAATCATACTCTCTTTGTGGACCCCCTCCAGCTTCATCTCATCTGCTTCCTGCTGGAGTTTCCTTTGCAAGTTCCTCTCGTCATCCTGACCGCACAGTTCCTCTGCCAGCTGTCTAAAAAGGTCCTCCAATTCCTCCATTGACTCAGAATCATCTTCGGTCTCTCCCCTTTCTGTCCTCTGTTCTTTACGCATTTGTTCCAGTTCTTCCCTTAGCTCTTCATTCGGAGCAGTCTGTGTCTGTGTTCCTCCGCTCCCGTCCAGGTCCCCATTCCAGCCTTCAATTTCTAATTCCGGACCGCTATGCCCTTCTGCATAACCGGGGACCTCCGAAAGAGCCAGCCATATCAGAACCCGCTTTAAATAATCCTGGACTCTCTTTTTCAACTCGTCTTCCGACAGACCTGCAATTTCATTTTTAAGTTTCCTTTCCACTGTTTTGATGGTTTGCTTTATGTATTTCCACAGCTTCAGCATCAGGCGGTTCGTGGCGGTATACCGGATATCGGGGTCATCGCTTACGACTGCCTCATCAATAATTTTTTTACACGCATTTAAACGAGAACGGTACTGCCTGGAATACGCTGTTTCAGCCTCTGTGTCTCCGGCTCTGGCATAGCGCAGCAGCATATCCTGCATAATCGTCAGCCCGTTACTTTTTTGGGCCCTCCGTTCTGCTTCTGTAGGGATATGGGAGAGCATAATTTCGGCATTGCGCTGCAGGTTATTCTGAATACTGCCCTGATACTCCCTGCACATGCAGCTCTCGATGTACACATCTTCAAGCAGATTGTTTATGTGAGCAGCTGTTTCCTTTATCACCATCGCCGCCACCAAGTTGTGGGATTTTAAGTATCCCTTCATTTCCTCCCAGGCCTTTTTTTCATAAGACAGCCGTGCCTCAGGCGGATTCGGATACACCAGCCATTTTAAAAAACCGCCTAAGTACCTGCCGCGCCGGTTAAAATCCGAAAAACGCAGATGTCCGCATTCATGGGCTGCGAATCCCTTATGGCTCTTTATTTTGTCCGTGCGCTCCGGCAATATCCTTGTAATCTGGTTTGCCGTATTTAAGTACAATTTTTTACCATTTGTATACGCAATATCCGCCTCTTCCTTCTCGTTATAATCCAATACAAGGCAGATATCCTGCCTCTGTCCCAACCACCTGACTGTTTTGGAAATATCCTCGTAATAGGACCGGGATAAAAAAAACTCCCGGTCCGTCAGGTTCACAAGCATGGTTTGGATCTGCTTTTTCTTTTTTCTTTTATTCATTGGTGTCCTCCTTCTATGCCGCCTTTGCCTTACCAAAAACAGGCAGCACTAAATTTTTATAGATTTCCTCCCTCTCCTCCTCTTCCGGCGCCGCCTTTGCAACAATCGTCCGTTTGGCCGCCTTTAACACATCCTTCTGAACCGTGTACGCCCAAACCCAGTCCTCAAATTCCCGGTATCCGCATACCCCGCCTGACACCATTTCTGTTTTGCAGTACTTCTGGATTTCACATACAGTGTCTGCCATTTTCTTTAGCATAGCCTCATCTTTAAACTCCACCCTTGTCTTAGCCCGTGCTACCATACCTTCTGCATCAAGCGGGTCCAAATAGTGGACCATCCGCATACGTGACAGAACCGACTCGTTAAAGCCCCGGCAGCCCTTATATCCCATATTGGTCGTAATCAGGATTACCGTTTCCGGGTGCCGTTTCACTATTTCCCCGCTGGTAAGCGTTATAACCGCCCCTTCATCCAACAGCCCGTTAAGTTTCACCATGGTTCCAGGCTTGGTGATAACAGATGGCTCCTGGATCTCCACTAGGGACGGTCTGCGGCAGCCAGTCACAATACAGGACTCCACCAGGACAAACTTCTTATCGTCCTTCCCCTGTTCAAAACCGTTCTGGTAAAACATGGTTAAGATTTTTCTGAATGCCTCTTCCTCGTTAATCTCATTGTCGTATGATCCACATACCTGCGCCAAAGCGGACGCCGGGTCCATGATGATGTCCCGGTAGGTCGGCATGGGCATCTGGACCTTCGCTTCCTTTTCCCCGGTATTGGGTACCATGGAAGAGACTAAATCTACCTCGTCGGTTCCCTCACTGCAGGTAAACGCGTAATAGGGCAGACCTAACAGCTGTGCTATGATCTTCGCATTCGTCGTTTTACCGGTGCCGGCCTCCCCTGCGCTTAGAAAAACCCGCATGGGGCTGTGAATCACCGCCTCCAGGATCTCCTGTGCTTCCGCGGATACATGATAGTTTTCCGGGAGCTTCGGAACCAGCAGTTTTTCCGGTTCTGTCAGTTCAAATTTCCGGTTATACTGTTCCTTCAGTTCAGCGATTGTCTTTCCCAGCCCCTGTTTCTTACATTCCAGCACTTGGAATTTCCCGTACACCGTCCTGGTAGGATTATAAGTTCCAGTGTCCAGCTGGCTCGTAAGGATCAACGGCACATTCCCGGACGCGATGGAATTTCCATCTAACGGGATACCGGCCGCGCCGAGGGCGGCACAGTTGCTGATCCTGCGGTACAAGTTGTCACAGCACAGATATGCCAGGTCCGTTGCTCTCTCCGGGTCTGGGAATCCATCTTTGATTTCCTCATTCAGTTTCTGAAATGTATCGGACAGTTCCTGGTCGTAAAGCGGACCGCCTGTCATACTCGCCAGGATAAACATCATGATAATTTCCCGGCCGCTGCTCCCCCATTCACCAATCTGTGGATACGGCGTCAGAGCATTCCCATTCTTCACAATCCCGCTCCATTTTCCTGTCTGCGGTTCATATACACCAATTTTAACTTCGCTCCCGGCCGATTGCGCATACTCCATACAATACCGTTGAATTATTCCGGACTCTTCCTGGACACCAAATGCCCCCTTTTCTCCTTCCTTAATTACGGCGGCTGCAAGCAGCGCATTCAAAGTCGGAGCGTGCAGGGTTGCACGCTTCGCTCTTGTCATATGGTTGTGGATAGAGAGAAATACCGGCTCCGTTGTATCTTTTTTTCCACGGCTCGCCGCCACGCCCGCAAATGGTTCCGGCAGTGTCCGGTTAAAGGTCCAGCTCTCAAAAATCTTTATCATTCTTTTTTTATCCTCCTTATGCTGCTTCTTTTTGTGTGGGAAATAACCCACACCGTCCTGCTTCTGCGCGCAGCCGCATTGCTAACAGGGTATTTCTCTTACTGGTATCATTGTTGGATATTGCCATATAAAGTGCCTTCTTCGATCCGACCAGATGGACACGCAGCCGTGCTCTTGTGATCCCTGTATAATAGACGTTTCTTTTTAACATAGGCCAAAAACAGGTTAAAACCGGGATGATCACAACCGGAAATTCCCCGCCCTGGCTTTTATGAATACTTGTCGCATAAGCCATGTCGAGTATGGACAGCTCCTCCTCCTGATACGTTTTTACCGCATCTCCGAAGTCCACCGTCATCTCCATTGCCCCATCTTTCATTCTCTCAATCTTTGCGACCCTGCCAATATCCCCATTGGTAATCTCTTCTGTGTTGTGTGTCTGCATCACCCGGTCTCCGCTGCGGAACAGCCCCTGTCCGGTTTTCCATTCTGCCTTCTCTACCGAAAATGGATTTGCAATCTCCTGCAGCCGGCGGTTTAGTGCATTGACCCCAGCCTCCGTCTTGACCCGGAGAGGGGATAATACCTGAACCATGTCCACATTACCACCGTTTTTTATCAATTCTGCCTGATAGATCTCTGCAATTTTCTCAGCAGCCCTGTCTGCATCTTCCGCAGGAGTGAAGGTAAAATCTTCACCATAAAGAAGCTTTTTCTGATTTTTATTGATCAGGTCTGCATTCCATATGATATTAGACCCCTTTGCCTGGCGGAAAAATTCGTCCAGGACCGTAACCGGGATTACACCGGAATCAATCAGTTCCTTAAAAACATTCCCCGGACCCACGGACGGAAGCTGGTCCACATCCCCGACCAGTATCAGCCTGCCCCCCGTTTTGATCTTGGAAAACAGGAGACTGGCAAGCTTCATGTCTGCCATGGTAAACTCGTCTGCAATTACCAGGTCTTCCTCCAGTATGTCAAGGTCTGCCTCCATCTCATCATCCGTTATGTATAATGCCTTGTGGATTGTAAACGCCGGATATCCAGTACTCTCGGAAAGCATTTTTCTGGCCCTTCCTGTCGGCGCACAGAGAAGCACCGACTTGCCTTTCTCCAGGCGTTCAAAAATCTGAAGGATAATCTTTAAGATTGTGGTTTTCCCCTTCCCAGGACCGCCGGTGATGATGGAAACCTGTGACCGGAACGCCATCCGGATTGCTTCCTCCTGCTGCTTGGCAAGCGTCATCTGGCTCTTTGCCATAACTGCCTCTAATTCCCGGTCGATCTCGTAGGTCTTTCCCGGTGAAGAGAGCAGCCGGACAAGATGGATCGCCGCCGCTTTTTCAGCCTCCCGGTAAGCCTTCAGATAGATGGCCGTACCGTCCGCTTCCAAAATTTTATCTTTGATTACCAGCTCATTTCCGGCCATGATAATCTGGCTGCGCTTCACCGTGTCGGCGGAAAAACCTGCATTCAGGATTTCACATGCCCTGTCAACGATATATCCGCTTTCTAAATACAGGTGTCCTTCCTCACTGCCCTTCTGCAGGACATAGAGCATTGACGCTTTGATCCGTTCACAGGCATCCGGGGCAAGGTGTTTGCTGGCTCTTGCAATCGGGTCTACCGTAATAAAACCAAAGCCCTTGATCTCGCAAAGCCGGTACGGGTTCTCCTGCAATATCGTCACTGCCTCCAGCCCAAAATGCTGCCTGACCTTCTCCGCCTTTTTGGGTGTCACATGGTATGGCGCGAGACAGGCCATTAACTCCCTAAGCCCGGAGCTGTCCTGATAAGATTCCATAATCGTTTGAAGCCGCTGTTCCGTGATTCCCTTAACTTTAAGGAGTTTTTCCGGTTCCTGCTCCATCACACGGAAGGTATCGGTTCCAAACCGCCTGACGATCTCCCTTGCCATGACCGGGCCGATCCCCTTAATCAGGTCTGAAGACAGGTAGCCGATGATACCATCCGGACTTTTCGGGACCAGAATCCGGAACCAGTCCGCGCCCAGTTGAAGGCCGTATTTTTCTGACCGTTTCCATTTCCCTTCTATCTCAATCTCTACATCTTCCAGACATGGAAGCCCGTTTCCTACCACATGGAAGGTAACCTCCGTCTCCGAACCGGATTGGATAGCTTCCAACGGCACCTGGTCCAAATCGCCTGTGCTGTACTCCGCCACGGTATAGCCGTTTCCTGGATTTAAGTACAGCCGGTCCACAAATTTGCATACCATCGTGTTTCATCCCTCCTGTCTATATGGACACATAGATGTATCTTCCTTCATTGGCTGCGCGAAACCCATCCTGTCTTAAATAGGCTGTAATCTCGCTGGCTTCCGATCCCGGATAGCCGGGCAGGTTGCCAAACCGCCTGTAGCCTTTTTTTGTGCGGATATTGCAGATCCCGTCTGTCCGAATCCAAAATTCCAGGTTTCCGCTGGCAAGTATGTTATCCGCAATCGACCTTATGCGTTCCCTGCCCCCGGCTGTATACCATTCATAAGCCAGGCTGCCTGTTTCCTCCTTCATCTGCTCTCCGGCCGTCTCTGTCTGTTCCCCGGTTTCTCCTGTTTGGGCACTGTCCTGCTCCTCTTCCCTCACCGGTTTTATGATCTGGATCTTCCATTTTTTCACTGCAAACAGATAATAGACCACAAACGGGATTGAAAAGGAAGCTACATTTACGAAAATCCCCAAAAGCAGGGGCGCCACCAGCTGCAGCATTACGGTTCCGGCTGTACACGCTAAAAAAATCATCAAAACTTTCTGTACTTTTTTCCCATCCATCGAATTTTCCTCCTTAAAAACAGACTGCCAGAATGCGTTATCACACTCTGGCAGCCCTTATTCATGTTATGTTCTTAATTAGTTGAACGGCAGATTCTCTTCTATACCGCTATCCACATTCATAAACCCGTCACTGGCTGCTGCCCTGGCCATTCTCTGGGTGGCAGCCCTTCCTGCCGCACTCCGGGCAGGAGCCGGACGCTGTGCCGTGTTCCTGCCTACTGCTGGCCGGGATGTTCCCTGCCCTGCGGCTGGCGCCGCTGACCGGGACGAGGCTGGTGTCCGGGAGCCGCTGTTCTGGACGCAGGGGCTGCATTGCTGGGTACATCTGTATTCTTTGCCTGGCCGTTATCCGCTTCCCTCTTTCCATCTGCAAATTCCACTTCATCCGCTTTCAGGGATACGCTGTATATCTTCTCCCCTTTTTTGTTTGTGTAGTTATCATTCTGCAGCCTTCCACATACGGCCACACGCATCCCACTGAACCAATACTGCTCCACAAACTCCGCCTTACGTTCAAATGCCACACAGTTGAAAAAATCCGCCTCCGCTTCCCCATCTCTCTTCGGTATCCGGTCCACCGCCACGGTAAATCTGGCAATCGACATCTGGGCCTTGTCTGAAAAGCTCACCTCCGGGTCTCTCGTCAGCCTTCCTACTAATATACATCGGTTCATTTGTTATCCTCCTTGTGTTTTTTATACAAACCCCGTAACGGGTTTTGCACTGTCTCATAGAAAAGCACAAAATAAGACACGAAAAGAACCTCTCTCTTCCTGCCTTCTTGTGCGGACCATCCGCTTCTTCTGCACTTTTCAATCTTTTTCTTCTGGTTTATCAACCAGAGCCAGAACATATTTCCTTATTTTTATGCCGCCAGTTCTTTCCCCCAGATTTCAACCGCTTCCTTCGGGAAAAACTGGGAAAATACCTTTGCATACCGCTTGGCCGCATCATCATTCAGCGGGGCCTCCAAAGACGCCTCGGACCAAAGGATCACTTCCTCCTCCAGAACGTGATAGGGACCGGTGATAAAATTTCCGTAATTCCATATGGGTACGGAAGGCTTTAAAATCTCCTCCAGTTCTTTTTGGGTCTTAGCCTCCTGTATCATCCAGCTTTTTTTAATCATGATCCCTGCTAAAAGAACGAATACAATATACCCGTCCCCATATCCGATTACACGCTTTTTGATACAGTTTAAAGCGCCAATCGCGGCCAGCTTCAGTTCCTCTTTTTTTGTCTCATCGTCACGCAGCTCCTTCTCCGTATGACGGCAGATTGCTTCGATAATAAGGTATTCTGTCCATCCCATCATGCTCGGTCTGCCTCCTTCTTTCCTTCAGACAGGACCACCAGTAATCGTCTATTCCTTTGTCATTTCCAGCCCAGGTCCCGTCCTCATTCTGGTCCCAGGTCCTCCGGCTGCAATTTAATTCCAGCCGTCCGCAGATTTCGTAGAGTTTGCAGCAACCTGCCCGGATCTGATCCCTTTTGCGCTGTTTTGCTTCACAGGTTCTAATGCCATAAGAAATCTTTCTCTCCCGGCACACTCCACAGACGGAAGGCTTATAATCACCGTAGCAGCGGGTATCCATAAATTTATCCATATCATGGCATTCCAGGACATTCTCCAGGCCGTTGGATTTTAACCTGATCAGGGCCTCCTCCAGCCCTTTGTACTGGTTTACCCCCGGCGTCCCTAAAAAGCTATAACCAGACAGGGAATAGGCAACGGCAGGCTTTAATATCCCTTCCGTGACCCGCACTGTCTTATCATACGGATTTCCCACAAAAGTAACTGGACTCTTGCTGCCGGCGCCGCGGTACCGGTTCGTGCTGCTGAACCATAGATATTTTCTGTCCTCATATGGTTCACCCAGCCGGATCTGGAACCCTTCAATTTCACCGGTAATGCTGTAGGCCGGGCATAGGATTCCCTGGTTCTTTCGATAAAAAGCCATATCCCAGTTCCGGTTTCCATTCATATAAAATCCAGGAACCCCTGCCAGGGAATACCCTTCCTTTATCAGTCTTCTTGTGAGCTGCTCTGTGCCATGCACCGGTGTGCTGCGAAACCACAGCGCCTCAATCTGCCGGGCGGTTAAGCCGCGCTCCATCAGCTTTTTCTTGTGTGCATCGGACAAGGTAAGCATTTCTAAGAGCCTGTGATAGACCGTGTTCCGCACCTCAAGGCTGGCTGTCTCCTCTTCCTGCGCCTGCAATGCTGTTTTCGCATGGCTTTTTGCATAGTTCCGGTCTCCGGCTCCCCCCTGCTCCAGTGCCGACTTAATCTCACGGTAAGCGGTTTTATATCGGTCCGCCCCATAGATACCTTTTAAGTCCGCATAAAGCGTCAGCATGTTTCCATGGGCGCCGCATTTAAAGCATTGGTAGGTGTTCGCCGGTTTCCCGTCCTTTATGATCCGGAAATTCATTTTTCCTTCCGTATTCCCACAGAACGGGCAGACGACATTAAAGGAATTTCCCTCGTTCAGCCTCCGGACCCCTAATAAATCTGCTACGTCAGATATGTTAAACATCTTCTAAGGATATCACTCCTGTCTCTTTTATGCTGCCTTCAGTTCAGACAAAAGCACTCTGGCCGCCTGCCGGATCTGTTCTTTCCTGCCCCGGTATTCAAATGCGATCCATTCCAGCGCTTTTATCCCTTCCTGCCCCTGGTCCATCAGATCACCCAGACGCTGGTTATTATAGATACCAAAGGTGCAAATGACATTTTCCGCTTCCTCCACCGACATATTGGCATCCGGCTGCGGATTCATCCCATTCGGCAGGCTTACCATCTTCCCGCTTTCCGGCATGATATGGCGGCTGGGGGCCGGGCGGGCCGAAGCATTCTTATTCTCCGCCTTTACCGGCGTCTGCCCGGTGCTGTCCGGTTCTTTCTTCCCGGTATCTGCCTCGCCTGCTCCATCCGTTTCAGAAGCCTCCTCCATCTCATATGCTCCATCCTGCGCAGTTTCTTCCTGCTCCCCGTCTTCATCCAGGTATTCTGTACTGCCTTCCTCCGGCTCTACGTCCGCTTTAGCGACAGCGCCGGCCGTCTCTGCTGCTGACCTGCTGTCAAACCCATACATTCCTGGCTGCCCCTCATCATATTCAGCGTCGGCTCCATCGTATGTATCCGGCGGGAAGCTCCTCATATCCGGGTCCTCTCCACCCTGGTCGATACAGAATTTATCAAGCAGGTAATACTTGATCGCATAGGTCCATGCGCTTCCTTTTGCCTTCTCCGGCATTTCATGGGTGCCTATGGCATGGATTGTGACGGTGCTGGACTCTTCCGGGTTTTCCGCATTGATCCATTGTAACTCTAAATCAGCCTCATACAGCCACATCTGACAGTAATTTAAAAATTCCAGATAATTCGGTGTGCCGTCTTCCCGCTTCTTTGTTGCTTTTTCTGAAACAATGTCCAGATTGACCTTCCAGCGGTTCATGGCAGGCGTCAGGTAACGGTAGATATCATCAATCTTTGTAAAATCATAGCTGACATCTTCGCTATACGCACGTTTTACCAGCGCGGGGATCTCCGAACGGATCTTCACCATCTTTTCCTGCAATGTTAATAGGTTATTGCTCATATTCATTTCCTCTCTCTACATGTGATTTGTATTCCACCATAACTGCTTCCATCTGGCTCCTTAGCTCCATTGCCAGATTTCTTACCTTCTCTACATCCATATCCACAAACAATGCTTGATGGAGCCTTTCATTCACTCTGGCGCGCTTCACTACATTTTGCAGCTCGGCAACCATGCGGGGTTTCTCACTTGCAAGCACATATCCTCCCTGGCCGGTGTATACCACATCGCGCAGGTACTCCTTTGCGGTATCCTCAATCTCCCGGTACCAGCTGTTTTGTCTTCCACGGCGGGCAGCGCCTGCTTTTTCACGCTTTAGCTTCCTCAGCCACACCTTCAGCTCCAGTTCCACAAACCGTCTCTCGTGATCTGTCATGATACCTCCTAAGTAATCAGCAGGACTGACGGGACCGATGTGATGAATCTGGCAATCTGATATGCCTCCCCGTCTGTTTCTACCTCATTTCTTACTACCCAGTCGCACCATTTCAGCGCAAAGCGGGTGAAGGTCTGCTGAAGCGTCTTGTCCTCAACCTGCATGGCAGCAAGGAACTGGTGAAACGGATTGCAGAATTCCCACTCCGTTTTCGACAGGTACGCCGCAAACAGCCGTTCCACGGATTCTGTGTCATGGACACCGACCGCCACCTCATTGGGTGCCGGGTCTTTAAACATAATCCATGGCCATAAGGATTTCTTCATCAGTTCAGGTTTCACGGCCTGGGCCAGCCTGATACTGCCCTCGATCTGCTCATAATACTTTCCCGTTTCCCCATATGCCGATAACCGCATAAGCCACTGCCCGATCAGCATCATAAAATTATGCCGGATTCTGTAATCCTCTTTCCACATAAGTTCCATAAAATCCGTATGATCCACAGTAACCACATTGAGATAGCTTCCCACCAGGACATCCTGTACCCGGGTTCCGTCTATCACGAATACAATCTTTTCCATCGTATTTTCCCCTTCCTTTCCTAGCCTGCCTTCTTTTCTTTGATGTAGAAAGAGTGTGACACATTCGTTCTGGCATACTCCTTATAGATATCCGGGTGCATCATCTGCAGCGCCTCCAGGCTATCCTTGTAAATGGAAGTCGATACTTTCCTGGTATAACCAGCCTGGTATCTGCGGTCTCCCGTTTCAATGATTGCGGTCTCCGCTCCTGCCATCGCTTCCTGGACCGGCGCATAGGCGAGTTTCATCTGCTCCTCAATCTGCTTGATCTGAAGGCTTAACGCCGATTTCTGTTCTTTCAGTTTTAAATAGTCCGATATATTTTCTGCATAAGACGCAGGGAGGATGATTTGTTTCCCCTCCTGTACGTCATAGCGCCCCTGAATACTTTTTAACACCAGGTCTGCTTTCTCCGTATACTTCGGCGGTCTCTTTGATAATACGTTCGTCTCCCAAAAATACGCTTCCTGCTTAATAAGCGCTTCCTCCTGTACCAGGTCACGCTCCAGGCGCCGTATGATAAGGGAATCCTCATTGTTACCGTGGAGGCAGAGAAAAATCACGCCGTCCACGTTGGCTACACTCATATAGTGCCTGCCCTGAATAACATAATGGGGCGGAATATTCCCACCTTCCCAGCCATTCATCTGGTAACCGAACGAGGTTTTGCACTCTATAATAAAAATTTTTCCATCAATCATCACGAAATAATCACAATTTCCAATCATGAATGGAAACAGCGGGTGACGGAACATTTTCCGCACTGCATAGGGGCTTGTGTCCGTGCGTTTCATAAAGATCTGCACCACCAACTCTTCCAGGCGCCTTCCGATTTCCTTTGCCACCCAGCCGTCATCATTTTCTTCCGTGATTTTTTTATGTACCTTTTCCTCATACAGGTCCCTGGCCGTGGTCCATGGGGAAATTCCGCAAACCGCCGCCGCGTCACTTCCGCCAATTCCCTGGGTTCTGTATCGCTTCCATTCTTCGTAGGTCAGGGCCGTAATGTCCTCCACTACTACCTCTGGCTCGTAGTTCAGATTCAGCATTGTGTCTCCTCCTGTCCTATTTTGCCCGTCAGTACAGGATTGCCCCTGGTATGTCATACTCATGGAAACGGTAGGTCAGACACCGGGAAACCATTTCTTCTAAGTCCGTCAGGGCCTTTGCTCCCATGCCATTACTCTGCGCCAGAAAAATCGACTCACAGATCCCGCAGTATACTTCATAGCCGTTACAGACCCCGGAACCGTGGCTGGCCTTAAACTGTTCTACCGTCTGTACAGTAAGCGCCTTGCTGATTCCCGCCTTTATCATAACGCTTGCCATGACATTCGCCGGGTAGCTGACATACACATGGAACAGCTTCGATAAATCGCCGATAGCCTCCTGATACCTCGCAAATACCTGCCCGATGTTCTGGGAAAAATCTTCTATGGAGGCATTATTGGTGTGCTCCAGCTTCAAAGGGTTTCCAAGGACAAGCGGTTTCTTTTCTGTTCCCAGCAGGAGGGAGTAGTAGATATTCGCGCCGCTCACCCCGACATCTGATGTCTGGACGCGAATCTGTGCCGACAGCACGTTGTCTGCCTTCAGGCCGTACTGGAGCAGCAGTCCCCGGTATGTATCGAGCAGTTCCTTTTCTTCTAGTTCCCAGGAAGCCGACACCAAAGAATGGCTGAACATGCCGCTTGAAAAGACAGCCCTGTCATAGTTCTCCGAAACATAGATGGACACCACCTCAAAGAGTTCCGGCATCGGAAGCACTGAATAATCACTAGGGTCTCCGCCATGCACCGCCCGTATCTTCCCTTCGTGGATTCTTATGAGGGCCTTTCCTTTTGTAACGTCCAGGCAGTCATTTAATATCCGGGCAAGTTTTCCTTTTGACACATCAAGAAGCGCGGAACCGGATATCCTAGCCCGGCTCTCAATGGTTTTCATGGTTGTCATTCCCATTGGATAGTACGCGCCGTCAAGACATAAAAACAGCCCGGAATTCGCCAGTGTGTCCTTTATGATTCCCTCCTTTTCCGGCGTGTCCTTAATCTTCTCATACACCTCCGGTTCTTCTTCTCCGGCAATCACGCGCAGGGAATTGGTTGGGTAATTTTTCCATTCTGCGCTTCGTTCAATCTTATCCAGGAAGTTTAAAAATCCCGGTTCATCACCACAGGTCATTAAAAAATCATCCGAAAAATTCATGCTGCTTCCCCCTCCGGCATCTCGAAGAGGACGGATACAATATGGCCTCCGTTTACAACAAACTCAAAACCTTCCATCGCGATTTCGATTACCTCTCCGATTGTAATCTTATCCCTTCCTGCATTTGTCCACTTTTCTTCTACCTTCATTTGTTTTCCTTCCCTTCTTTTTATTTTTGTCCAGGCGTTATGCCTGGCTGTTTTCCTCTACCGCAATTTTTAGCGTATGGTCTGCCCGGTCAAAAAAGTAAATATGGCTGGACAGGCTTTCTGCTTTCTCCAACGTCCTGAAAAAGCCCGTTAACTCCTTCCACTCCGATATGCGTATCCCATTTTTTCCATTTTGTATCAGGACCACATAATGCATACTCACAGGAAGAATCATCAGGCTGTCTTTACAGCTGTCTGCAATCTGCTCCAGCAGATGATCGTAAAGGATACAGTCGGCTCCGTACCAGCCCTGTCTGTTTGTTAAAACATACATCGGGGATTTCTTATCCTTTTGATGAGCGACATAATCTAAAATCTCCTCCGGCGTTTTTGCAACTGTAACCAGTTCAATATGCCCTCCCTGCAACTTCATAATCTGAAGCACTGGGGGTAGGAGCTTCTGCGTATTTTCCATGGCCGCCTCATACAGATCCTGCTCATTGATATGCCATTCTTCCAAATCATCATTTACGACCGTTTTACAGTAGCTTTCCTCTCCTTCCACATACAGTTGGTAATACATCACCATATCGAAGAAACACCTATATGGGATATGGCTAAGCACAGCCGCATTGACCGGTTCATTATCCAGCACGAATATCACCTTGCTTTTCATTTCCCGGTAATTGTCCAGGGTAAGGCAGGGTCCGTTTAAAAATCCCCGTTTCTGTTTGTAGTCCGCAAACATCTTTGCGGCTGCTTTCTGGATTCCTTCCTCATCCTCCAGACCTTCAAACTCACTGTTTTTTAAGGATACGAAAATGCCCGATGCTTCTCCATCCTTCATGACTCCAAACAGCACCCGGCCCTCATCTGCTCCGTGCGGCCTGTCAGGGAAAATAATTTCGTATCCCTCTCCCAGTCGCTCCTTTAAACTCTCCTTCAACCGCGTTTTCTTTGTCTCTCTCTCCATTTCTATCTCCTTTTCTTTTTAGGGCAAAAAAATAAGACATCAGTAACTCGTTAGAATTTCTGATGTCTTACTTACAAGCAGAGAACTCTTCTCCGCCAGGCTCCCATAGTGCAGGCTTGCGCCTGAAAAAATTAGCTTCCGGTGATCCGGAACAAACATGAATGTGGCTTTGCTAAAAAGCGCGCATAAATCAATGTCAAGTTTATTCTATCACTATATATAGTGTTTGTCAATTTTTATATTCTATATATAGTATTTTAACTGGATTTAATGACAGCCAGAACCTACACGCAAATCAGCTGGTTCCGTAACTTTCCATGTAGATATCAAGGCCAATCACCACATTCCGGATTTCTTCGGACTCCGGTAAGTGATTCCAACAGGCAATGAACGAGGAACCGGAAAGCGGAAGCGCTGTACAATGGTTCTTTTTGCATACGGTTTGATATGCCTCTTTCATGGCCCATGCATTCTGTAATCTCATAAACGGCACCACCATCATTACAGTCCCCGATTGTGGGAGCTTCACTTCCGAATGATAGAAATTTTCATCACAGTCAGGACACATGAAAGAATATGAATATACATCACTCGTATTAAGTGTCGCACCGCATCGAGGGCATTCTGCATTGGTCCTATAGGTTTTTACCTTATAAGTGCCTCCTTCCTCTTTGTCTTTTGCCGTTTCCCTGCGGTACTCCTCAAACAGCCGCTCTTTCAATGGGGTATACCGGTCAAGCTCCTGGTTTACATATTGATCCGCATAATATGTCAGGCTGCCTGCCAGCTCCCCCATTATCTTTATGGCTTCCAAATCATTCCGGAGGGTCTTAAAGGTTCCGCAGGAGATGGTTTTTCTCTCGTCTTCATG
Source organism: Eubacteriales bacterium (assembly GCA_030524715.1). Classification (GTDB taxonomy): domain Bacteria; phylum Bacillota; class Clostridia; order Lachnospirales; family Lachnospiraceae; genus Blautia_A. The sequence goes on from JAUNGB010000001.1 coordinate 21,401, forward strand.
GTTCTCATCAAAATTCCCTTTCAGCCAGCAGTCAAGATAAATTCCCTCGCTGCCGCCAAAATTGACCGCTGCAAGGAAATCAAACTCATAATTGGTAAGTTCCTTGACTTCCCATTTCTCTGCAAGATAGTAATCCATGATTGGTTCTGCCTTGTCATAATTACCGCTTTCTTTTACCAGCTCCAGCGTATGGTTCATTAAATCCACATTCGTGTCCCTTACAATTTTTATCATCACTTATTCTCCTCATTCTGGCTTCGGCATCCCAAGCCCGGCTGCCATCAGCTTCACCGCCAGCTGGAAGCCATGCTGGAACATCCGGCAGGACTCTTCCGAACTCTGACGGGCAAGCCGGGTGCTGAATTTCAGAAATAGCTCCCACTGTTCCGGTGTCAGGCTGGTTTTCAGTTCCTCCTGCGCCGCAACGATCTCTCCCATACTCTCATTCTGGTACCGTTCGTCCGAACAAGCCCCAATCTTTAAATTTCCGTAGTATAACTCCTCTAAGTAGTTTTCCGGAACCTCCACCGGCAGACGGACTGCCGCCTGTTTCTGCGACAGATTCCCGGATATGTCCTCGATGGCCCGGACCAGCTTCGGAAACTGTACATCAAAAAAACATTTTCCTGCTTTTCTCTCATAAAAATTCATCGTTTTCCTCCTTCGTTATGCTGCTACCACATAGTCCACACAGTCCTCGCTGATTCCCTCGTCTGCGCAGAACACTTCCCAGCATTCTTTTAAATCCTGCAGGCTGCAGGCAGTAAACTGCGTCTCGTCATCTCCCATAAAACCAATATTATAATCCCCGGGGTTAACCTGGAGATCTTCCGCCGCCTCTTCCAATGTCATGTTTTTCTCCTCTTACTGAATCAAGGAATCCCGCGGCAGAAGCCAGATATATATGTAAACATCCACCTGGCCTATTACTCGCGGGATTCAAACCGTAGTTTCATGCGGCTTGTTTATATCCTCTTTTATAGTGTCTTTCTACCCAGCTAAGCAGCTTTTTCTCTCCCAACTCTTCCATGCAAAATTCATACAATTTGGGATTGTATGCTTTCAGCCTTATGAACTTACTGAAGTTTGTCAGATGACAGCCTACCGGACAGAACATGCAGCCAGTTCTTTGTTCCCCTGTACATCGGAGCTGTCCCGATGACGGCAGGAAACTAATCTGCCCGGGAACCTGTCCCTCCTCTGCCACTTCACCGTAAGGCTCTGCAATCTCAAGCTGGTTTTGCACATGATACCGGAGCACATCCTGCTCTTTCCAAAATCCCATCGGTTTGCTGAGCGGACGCATACTTTCAAAGCTGTTACAGCCGGTACGCAGGTATGCCTCCCTGCGCCTGGCCGACTCTTCCGCCATAAGCGCCAGTATGGGGTGGCGTCCGGTCTGCTTCTCGTATATGGCAATCGGCTCCTCCTTCTGCTTGATACAGCAGTACGGGGAGATTAAAAGGTCCGATTCATACAGCGGCAGCCACTTTTTATAGCGCTGCCGGTATTCAGATTTTCTCCCATCGTGATCCAGCCCGTGAAGTTTATTAATGGCCCACTCACGCCCCTGCCTTGCATACCATATAGTCTGCGCCACATCCTTGCTGGGAAAGCACCAGCCATACTGCCTGATGATTTCTTTTAGCCCCATCACGGGTTTGAGCGTAACAACATTGTCGTACTTTCTTACAAAGCTCCGGATCTGGGGGTATTCCATCCAGGTATCGACAAACACAGCCGGTATCCGGGCGTCCACCTGCCTGGCAATATCCATGAGCACGGTGGAATCCTTGCCGCCGCTAAAGCTGATATAAACGCCGTCCGTTCCATATTCAGTTATAAATTTTTCAATCCTGTTTCTCGTCATAACCACCTTGACTTCCAGAGGTAATGACTGTCGGTAACGCAATAAATCTGCGTTTAAGGCATATTTCATAACACCACGCTACGAACAAATCACATCGTACCGTGGATAGGCCAATCGGCTTCCCCGTGCTACTTCGCCTGCTGTCCATCTACGGGTTTTCAACCATTTTCTCTGTTCATGTCCAAACAGGACTTACCTTCACGCAACTATTTGGCCTTTTCTCTTACGCCCTTAGACACCTTTAGCGCATAACCCGGTTTACCGGGATTTGTTATTACTCCTTTCCTAAAACAGCAAATGTAATTGCTTCCTGCATCCTAAAATCTTGTTTTTTCTCCATTCTCCGTCCCCCCTCGCTATCCTGGTTTCCAACTACCTCTTCTCATTTTCTACACTCTCCATTCTGAATTTTGAGCAAAAAAAGAAGACACCAGAAACTCATAAAAATTTCTGATGTCTTGCTTTACAGACAAACTCCTGCCTGGCTCGTTTTTGTGGAAGGCTTACGCCTCAAAGTTGACTTCCGGTATGCTTCAACCGGAACAAACATATCAATGTGGCTTCTTGAAGCACACATAAATCAATGTTGATTTTATTTTAATACCATATATTGTGTTTGTCAATATCTCACTTTCTATATACAGCATTTATCGTATTCAATAGTACCATTCATCATTTCTATACAGGCAGAGCCATGGCAAAGAGATTGAAGCTCGAAATTACTGATGTCTACTTTTCGACAATAAACTTAATGTTGCTTTCCAATCTTCCATATTAACTGGTTTATCTGGTTTCCAATTTTTTGTGAAACTAGCTATTACAAACTTACTAACCTCCAGCGCATAACTAATTAATTCCTCAACCTCAAATCTTTTTATTGGTTTTTTCTTTATCAGCGTCTGCAGATCATCGATTGCCATTTTATCATTATGAGCATATATCTTATTCCGCTGCGTTAGGAGCCCATCAATCTTAGGCTTAATCGAACAATACTTTTTCTGATACAAGCCCAAATAACCTTCAACCGTTAAATTAACCAAAACAGGTGCCTCCTGTAAGCCAAACAAGCCCGTTACTGTCCGATTCCAATTTACCTCATCTTTAAAAAAGCATTCTTCATTTTTCTTAACTATATGTTGATATGGTGTATCCTCATTATGGGTTTTTCCGTCAATATTAATTTCAGTAGTTCCTCTATTTTGTGGAAAAGGCAGGTGAATACTGACGATCAATCCATGTGGGATCGCACCAGAAAAGAAAATATCCCCATGATGTGCTTTCACAATCTGCCGCACAATTTTAAGACCCAAACCATGTTCCGTTTCATCTGTCTGTTTTTGTGTACTGGAAATATCCTCGTCACTGTTCAAGGTGTTTAATTGCAGTTCACTCACTCCATAACCATTGTCCATCACGGAAAAAGTACAGCTTGCATCATTACTGCCAACAGAAATCTGTATTTTACACCCATCGGGATTATGGACAATACAATTTCTTATCAAATTATTCAGCATCCGATTAAGCAAAACCTGATCCCCGAAAATCGAGATGTTTTTACCGGGATTATCTTCTGATAATTCCAACTCGTAAAGTTCTGATAGACCATCATTTAATACCTCACTGACAACCTGACGTGCTAACTCTATCGGGTCAAGGCTTTGTTTTTGCATAGGCTGCATGGAATATTCTAATTTAGTTGTCAAATTCAAATCAGCCACTAAATCTTTTAGCCGTTCACTGTGTCTCCGGATTATCCCAGCCTGGTTTCGGACAGCTTCCGGCAAAGAAGAAGTGTCTTCTATTTCGCTTGCATATCCCAAAATCACAGAAAGCGGTGTGCGTATATCATGGGAAATTCCCCTGATCCAGTCTGCACGGGTATTATCCTTTTTCAGCAAATAGTCACCGGCCTTATTCAAACCAGCATTGATTTCTGCTAACTCGCCGGTTTCTTCCAGATGGACAGGCTTTCCAACTGATAGATGCCGAATGCCTCTCAAAATCGGCGCCATAGCTTTTTCCACCCGGCGGGCATTGCGGATAAACAAATATATCATCAAAAAAATATTGATACAGAATACCGCCGTTAATCCGAATAGCATAGGCCAAATATATTGCGCCTTGAAAGAAAAATAGTAATTCACAACGCTTTCTGGAGGCAAACCGATCACCAAAAGCCCATCCTGTCGTTTTGCAATATTGGTCGGATAATCATCAAGATACCAGCGACTAAACAGGGCAATATCCATTGAGGAATAATGGCGCGGTAATTCTTCCGGCAGATTTTCTTCCCAAACGACAGTGCCATCATCATCTAGGATCATAGCCCACGCTTCAAAATTATTCAGCATTTCTTTCGCTTGTGTATCTGCACTGAATTCCCCATCTGTTGCCATGATATGATTTGAAAAATCCTCGATTGGAAATTTGGATGTTGCCACATTACCTAAATAAGCTATTACAAAATAGGAAGCTACTAACAGTGCATTGACAGCCAGAAAAAGAACTATAATCCTAACTGTGGAAAATATATAGCGGCGGAAAAATCGTTCTGATGTGTTCACGTCTGCGCCCCCTTAATATTCAGGCGGTACCCGATCCCCTTGATCGTCACAAGGGCAATCGGCTTTGAGGGATTTTCTTCAATCTTTTCCCTCAAATGCCGGATATGGGTTGCTAACGTACTCTCATATCCCTGCCAGAAGTCGCCGCAAATCGCCTGACACAGTGCACCGGTAGTAACAATTCGTCCTGCGTTTTCATACAGCTTTTCAAAAAGTTGGAACTCCTTGGCCGTCAGTGAGATACTTTCGCCATTTCGTTGAACCATTGCTTTTTCCAAATCAACGGTTGCTGTATCAAAGAACACTTTGCGATCCTTCCCAGGATAGGCCCGCTTCAATATGGCCTGCACTCGGAATAATAATTCCTTCGGCAGAAATGGTTTCAACAGGTAATCGTCCGCTCCATTTTCAAAACCCGCAAATTTGTCCTCCGCTTCACCGCGAGCTGTCAGCATGAGAACCGGGATTTTGCTTATCTTTCGCAATTCTTTTAGTGTGGCAAATCCATCCATGCCTGGCATCATAACATCAAGGATCACCATATCCGGCTGCTTCTCTTTACATACTTTCAAAGCAGCTTCACCAGAGGATACCGTCAACACTTGCGTAAAGCCGGCTCTCATAAAAATGGATCTCACCATTTCCAACAGCTCAGTTTCATCGTCTACCACAAGAATCATTCTATCGTTCATAAGTCACCACCTTTTTTCTGTTTATATTATACCGCAAGATGGACAGATTGACTATTCTGGCCTTGAAATCTCAAAGTAAATTCAAAGTTGGCTCAAAGTTATCTCAAAGTTGATGTGCTATGCTGATAACGAAAACAAAAAGGAGGCGCAAGCTATATGAGTGATTACATTATTGAAACGCATGATCTGACGAAAAAATACGGAAATCAGAACAGCGTTTCCCATCTGAATATTCATGTAAAAAAAGGTCGTATCTATGGACTTCTGGGACGCAATGGTGCAGGCAAGACAACGACCATGCGGATGCTGCTGGGACTGACAGCTCCCACGTCCGGTGAAGTGGAGATTTTCGGTAAGCCAATTCATGGCAATGAAAAGGAAATCCTGCCCCGAATTGGCTGTCTGATCGAGTCACCGGGTTTTTATCCCAATTTGACAGGAACGGAAAACCTGAAAATTTTTGCCGACCTGCGGGGATTGAAAAGCCCGCAATACATCAAAAATGCTTTGGAAGTTGTCAACCTGCCTTACCGGGACAAGAAATTATTTTCGCAATATTCTCTCGGTATGAAGCAGCGTTTAGCTATTGCATTGGCCGTCATGCACAATCCCGAACTGTTGATTTTGGATGAACCGATCAACGGCCTTGACCCCATCGGTATTGCAGAGGTGCGCGATTTTATCCGGGAATTGTGCGATGCCACAGGGAAAACGATCTTGATTTCCAGCCACATCCTTTCGGAAATTTCCCTGTTGGCTGATGATGTTGGAATTATCGACCACGGTAATTTGCTGGAGGAAGAAAGCCTAAAAGCGCTGGAAAGTAAAAACGCGAAGTACATCCATTTTTGCGTATCGGATGCACAAAAGGCTGCACAGATTATTGCCGCAACATTTCAGAGCAAAAACATCCAGCTTATGGATGACAATAATCTGTATCTTTATGATACGACCCTGCCTGTAGCGAGAATTAACCGCACATTTATTGAAGCTGGCATTGACGTTTGGGAAGCCCATCTCTGCGAGGATACTTTGGAGGATTACTTCAAGAGAATTACAGGGGGTGAGGGGATTGCTTAAACTGATCCAATGCGAAATGCGGAAGTTAAAGCGGAAACACTTTGTATCATTTGTGATTTTCGCCGCACTTCTGTTCCCAATTCCGTTTACGGCTCTTGTACTGGCTGGAAGCATGGGTAACTTTACCGGCTTTGAAGCAGTTTTTGGCTTGCTGGTTACTATGGGTATGCCCATCATGCTTCCGGCTGTTTTAGGTATCATTGCGGCCATGCTATTTTTCATGGAACGGGATAACGATACTTTGAAAAACCTACGCATTATCCCTAGCTCCCCAGCTAAGATTGCTACCGCAAAAATCGCTGTACTTTATATTTTGGGACTGATCTTTGCCTTTGCCACCATGGTTTCGTCAATGGTTGGCGGCCTGATTGCCGGAAGCGAGTTGACAAATATTGGGGAAAACTTTGGGATTGCAATTATCACAGCATTGCTTTACACAACAAGTATTTTGCCGGTTGTCATTGCGATTGTCGGATTTAACCGCTCCTATATCTTTTCGGTTATTCTAACCTTTTTTTATACAATGTTCGACTTTATGCTTGCGTATGGAGGACTATTTGCCACAACAGACCCAATGATGAAGATGATCACAAACATCATGCCAGCACCTATTATTTACCGTTGGCAGGCGGTGCGGTTTGTTGATCCCGGAACCCCGGCTTATTCTGTAATGGAGCCGTATTTTTTACCTCTGTGGCTTGTTGCATTAACCGTCGTTATTATTGGGGTGCTGTCTTATCTGGCGATTGTCAGAATTTATAGCAAACGCGAAAGTTGAGGTGAGAAAAAATGGTAAGTATTATAAAAACAGAATTTAGCAAAATGAAGCGGTACTCCGTAATCTGGATCGGCGTAGCAACGATGTTTACTGTCGTGCTGCTTGCCCGGTTTATGGCAACAGCCTCTGACGGGGCGACCCATACGCTCATGAACTTTTCTTCCAGCGTAATTTGGAACAATTTAGTTCTGATATATCCTGCAACAATCGCATTGATTGCCGGATATATCATTGACCGGGAGCGTACAGACGACACGCTGAAAAATATTCTCACAATCCCTGTTTCCTTTCGGAAAATGCTGATTGGGAAACTGATTGCTGTTGGATGTATGGCGGCAGCGCTTTCCGTTATCGAATTCCTGTTCACACTCATTGTTTTCTTTGCCAGCGGATTTCCCGGATTTTCTATCGGCGGTATGATACAGGTGCTTTTTCAGATGATCGGTATCAATATGATTTCCTATATTGCGGTCATGCCTGTTATTGCCTTTACTGCTCAAAGAAGCGGCAGCTTTATGGCCGGTGTTGGCTTTGCTTTCTTTTATGGTTTTGTGGGAATGATGGCCTCCGGCCACGGCCTGCGTGATCTATATCCTATTACAGCAGGCCTTACCGTAATTGGTTATCAGGATGGAAGCAGTGATCCAACAGGAAACATCTTGTTGAGCGTAGCATCTATCCTGTTTATACTGGCCGTGACATTCATTATCGTTTTCACAGCGAAAAATCGTGAAGTAACCACCGCAAAGAAAAGGAAGAAAAATTCTGGGAAAACGGTTCAAAAAAGAAATCATAGTGCGAGGTAGCCAGTTATGTAATCCCTATGTCACCGATTTCTAATTTTATAAATCGTAATGGCAACGGAGATTTAGCTGTGTTTTTGAATGAGGCGATTTCCATATTATGTAATAATCCGAACACCATCTAACGGAGTGACCTTCAAAACAAAAAACGATAAGAAATTGGATCTATCCTCTGGAAAAGAATCATAAACAGAACAAGACCCAAAGGGAGGTAAAATCCTTTTGGTCTTTGCTAGTGAGCCGCCAAGCGCACTAGAGAGAAAGCCGGTAAAGCCTATAACTCCAGGCTTTACCGGCTTTTGAAAAGTTATAAAGAGATAATCAAAAATCTATTTAGATATTCTGTTTAAAACCGCTAAAAATGCAGCTTGATCTTTCGATATTTTGCTAAGCGTATAGCATATAGACAATAAATAAACCGCAAATACCCAATCTCTGATAATCCGGATAGGGTATTTTTCTTATTCTCTTTTACCGGTCACAGTTCCTCTACTCCCAGCAAATCATCATTTTTATAGTAGAACCGGTATGCCTTCCCTTTCCGTACTCCGTCCTGTGCCGGTATGATGAGTTGCTTCATCTCCCCGTTATCCTCAGTCACCCCAATTTCCCAATACTTTTTCCTACCCTTTAAGATATGAATCCAGGTCACCTCTCCCTCTAATGTCTTGTATTTTTTCCGGAAAACAGTTAGGCACAGGGACAAAAAATAAAGGCACAGACCGGAAGCGCATAAGAGCGTCAGTTTCAAAAAACCCTCTCCAGCCTGCTGGACTTCCATGAAGATTCCTGTAATCAGAACCCCTGTCATAACCCCCGCATTGATAAAAAGTTTTTTCAGCAAAACCTCCGGGACTCCCAGCCATTCATTCCTCATAATCAAACACCCTCGCCGTCTCCGGCAGCCTTTCTTTTATCGTCTGATACATGGCCTGCATCTGGTCCTGTGGATACCCAAAGGGACTGACATAGATAAGGCTTCTCTGCCCCTGCCCATTTCCGTAAATTTTACTTTTCCCCTGCTCCGGAATCCGCAGATAGAACCCTGCTGTTTTGGCGCCCTTGACAAGTCCCTCAATCTCCTGGAAATAAATCCGGCACTGCTCATACCTTCCGTCTAGCCAGGGCTGCTTCGCCACAAAACAGTGCGTTTGAATTTCTAAGTAGCAGCCGCTTAACGGCATGATCAGACGCTTCAGCTGCCGGTATCTCACCGCGCTTCCAATCATGCCAGATGCAGCAAGTCCGACAACGGAACCGCCTATAACGACCGGATAGCGGGCGGCCAGAAGAAACAGGCCGAATGCGGCCACAATCCCAAAAACCGGGATCAGGACTAAGGTCCGGTCTTTCTGATCCATCCTGCGGTACATCGGCTTATCCGATGGTTCTAATCTCATGCATTTCCCCCTCCTTCTTATGCAGCCCTGTTCCCTTTCCAGTTCTTTAGCACCCGCTCACACTCTAAGATTGTCTGCTCACACAGATAATCTGAAAAATATCCGATATGGGTCTCTTCCGGCGGCAGGTTTAAGCTGCAGGACAGCCAGGCATATACTCCGTTTTTACACATGCAGCCACTGTCAATCAGGCTGTTCATGGCGCGGTGCGCACGGATTCTCTTGCTGCGAAGTTCACTGTCCGCCAAAGTACCTTTCGGTTTTTTCGTCCCCTCATGTACCCCCACATAAGCATTGCAGGACGGGTAACCGCTGCAGACATACAGCATACTTCCCGGTGTGATGGTATTATCCCCATAGACATACTCGGCTAGACGCAGGACTGACCTGCGCCCGCAGTACGGGCAAACCGGCGCTGTCTGATTCTTTCCTTTTTTATGATGACGGATGTGGACCACCTTCTGTTTGTTCTTCATTCGTTCCATCTCCTCTCCTTCGGTATTAACTCCATTGTATAAAACTGACCTCCCGCAACACAATGGCATTTGAAAATTTTATAAAGATTTTTGGGGAGGGAATGAAAACCATCCCTCCCCTGCCCTCTTATGCATTCTGGATCTGCCTTTGTTTCTTTTTCCGATGATAAGTATATCCTGCTGCCCCGGCGCCCGCGCCGGTAAGACCGATCACCGCCGCCACAGCCGCACCATGGTCCTTTTTTGGCACATAAACACCGGTGGCCTTCATGGTATACTGTTTCGGACCGCTGTTTTCCTTCCCCTCTCTTTCATAGGTGGAAATCAGGCGCACACCTTCCTCTTCAGGAAAATAGGCGCTTCCCTCATAAGTTATCGTACAGTCGCTTACTTTTTTTCTCCCAGTGACGGTTGCCCTCCGGCATAGGACACCATTTTCATCCGCATAGGCTTCCCCATCCCACCGGGCCGCTTCAACCGTATAATCCTCCGGCCTGGCCTCAATCAGGGAGAGCAGCTGGGCTTCGTATCCGGTAAAGTTTGGTTCGTCTCCGCTTACTTTAAAGACCTGGCTCCCGATCCAGTAGCCATCCAGTCCATACTCGTGGAAGATAACCGGAAAGGAAAAGGTATCGTCCCAGCGTTCATCCCCAAATGTCTGGTCGGAAATCTCAGCGATTGTTTCCATTACCTGTCCAGTACCCTCGTCCGTCACCGTCACTTTAATCCGTGACGGGATCACGTCTTTGGCCTCAACCGCCTCGTAAAACACCTCCTCGCTGACTGGCACCTCATGGGCCGGAATCACAGTCTTCACCTTCTGGGTTTCCATCAGACGGTAGATATTCCCGTCCCGGTCAATTTCTTCCTCCGGCGTTACCTCTGCCTTTCCGTCAAGAAACGGATTCGTGGCAATCTCAAGGGTACGTCCGGCTTTCCCGGCCCCCTGCTCCTCAACCACCTCTGTCCGGATCTCGGAGAGACGGTATTTCGTTCCGTCTCTCTCAATCTCCTTTTTAAACATCTTTTCCGCTTCGTCGGAATCGGGGTTTTCTGTGGTATACTGGTGCTCCTCATAGATGTTTTCAATCACATCATCCGCCGCCTCCGCCTTCATCGTGGGCGTGCCGAGCGCCAGGACCGCCAGCAGTAAAAATAATCCTGCTTTCATGCTGCCCTTTGACTTCCTGTGCTTTTTTCTCCGGTGATACAGGAAGAAGGAAATCAGGCAGACTGCGGACGCTGCCCAGGCTGCAAACAGCAGGGCAAGACGGCTGGTATCCCCGGTCTTTGGTGCATGGGTAAGCTCCCCAACCGTCAGATCACCCTCACCGTTCCTTTTGGCCTCATAGCTGGCCGTGATGGTCCCGTAATGCTTCTGGTCCGTAATGGTGTTGTCACCGATGATACTGCCGTCCTCAAACACCGTAAAGGAGAAGACCGTCTCATTCCGGTCATAGCCTTCCGGCGCTGTCAGCTCCTTAAAGTGGTACTCTCCCGGAGCTGGAACCGGGAAATACACCTTACCGTTTTCATCACTGATACCAGTAAAGATTCTGTTTCCGTCCCGGTCCGTGACTTCAATCTCCGCCCCAGGCAGTTCCTCTGCCGTGGTTACATCCACTTTGGAGATGATCATTTCTGTTTCCTTGTAGTTCTCCATAGTTGTGTCCCCCTCTATGGTGCCGTTTTCCGTTACCGTAAACTCATGAAGCACCCCGTTTAGATAGTACCCCCTGGGCGCTTCGGTCTCCTTAAATGTATAGACCCCTTTTGACGGCTTCTTAAACCGGATCACACCTGCCTCATTGGTTATCCCTTCTGTGTAAACGCTGCCGTCCGGTCCGTAAACGGTTATCCTGGCCCCGGCAAGTTTCTGACCGGTCCTGCCGTCAATCTTATAAAGCTCCATATACTCCGCCGAGGGTTTCGGTTTGTCCGGAGTGCCTCCGCCGCCACCGGAATGGGTGATTTTATAGTTCTTCACCACAAATTCCTGCAGCGCTTCCATGTCCTTCACTTCGATTTCCTGCGGCTCCATCTTCTTATATCCGGACGGGGCCTTCACCTCACGTACCGTATACCGCCCTGTTACAAGGTTCTTAAAGTGCTCTGCCTCACCGTCCTTAGAAGTCCATTCCCGGATCACCGCACCGTCCAAATTTCGTACCAGCTGGAGAACCGCACCACCTAAAAGATTTCCAGTGTTTCCGCTGGTCTTTTCTATCTCCACCTGAATCGGCTGGTTCTTCACGTCAAAATGCTGGAGAGCCTGGTTTGGAAGGATTTCAATTACCATATCCTTCATAGACGCATACCCGTCCGGTGCCTGCACTTCCCGGATCGTATATATTCCGGCCGGCAGACCTTTTAAGATAAGCGGCCCTGCCTCGGACTTCCACTCCTTTATGACGGCCTCCTCTTTCGTCCCCGCAGCCTTGATAAGCTGGAGGATTGCTCCCGGTACTGCACTGCCGTCAGAAACGTCTGTCTTTTGGAACTCCGTGACGATTTTTTCATTTGCAAGGGTAATTTCCTGCCTTGCCTCTGTCCCACTCACCTCAAAGGTCAGACTTCCTGTTACAGCATAGCCCTCCGGAGCCGCCAGCTCCTTGATTGTGTAGCTGCCTGCCAAAAGCCCTTTAAATACTTCCGGGGCTTTTGTGCTCTCCCACTCCTTTATCACCTTTCCGTCTGAATTGCGGATTAACTGGAGCGTCGCACCCGGCAGGGGTTCCCCTGTTTCCTTGTCCGTTTTCCCTACATCAACCTGGAGTTTCTGGTTGGTGATGGTGATGGTGCGGGTTCCAGGTTCTGCTGTGATCTGGATTTTTACCGGTTCTTTTAAGAGCAGGTATCCATCCGATGCCTGAATTTCTTCCAACATGTACCAGCCTGATTTTAAGCCGTGGATTACTTCCGGTTCCCCTGTGGTGATCCATTTTGCCACTTCATTTCCGCTGTCATCGGCAAGCCGCAGCACAGCCCCTGTTACCGGCTCTCTGGTTTCCTCGTCTAACTTATCTACCATGAGCTCTGTCTTACGGTTATCCATCACAAAGGTCTGGAGCTTATAATCTTTGGTGACGGTAAGCTGCATCGGCTCCTGTAGCAGCTGATACCCGTCCGGAGCTTCCACCTCCTTTACCAGGTATACCCCGGCAGGCAGCCCGAAAAACTGAATGGTTCCGGTTTCATCCGTCACCCACTCCTTTATAACCTCGCCCGTCTCCTTTGCAATCAGCTGCATTTTGGCACCCTTTAAAGGCTCCCCGGTTACACGATCCACCTTTTTAATCTCTGTCTTGGTGTCATCGTCAAACATCTCCACCACGGGAACCTCTTCTGCCGTCATATTCTTCGATACTGTGAAATACACTTTCTCCGCCTCTATGTAACCGTCCGGCGCCTGTGTTTCAATCAGGACATACTTCCCTTGTGGCAGGCACTCAATCTCATGGGGCGTCCCTGTAGAAATCCAGCCCTCTATCACATCCCCCTCTGTCCGGGTTACGGTTCCGTCCTGATTTACGGTCTCCGTAACGCTGCGGACTTCCAGCCTGGCTCCAGGCAGCTCCTCCTTTGTTGTCAGCTGCTTCTTGGATACAATGACCTTGTTGGGCGCATCTTCCGCCTTATACTGGTATGTCAGTGTCTGATAGCGGTCCGTCTTCACATTAAACTGGAAGTCATGGACCGTTTCGTCAAGCAGATACCCGTCCGGCGCTCCTACTTCCTGTATCCGGAAATGGTAAAGGCTCACCGCTCCGTCCGTTCCCACCGTCCCAATCGGAGCCGGGGAGCTGACCGCACGCCCGTCTGCGTCTGTGATTAAGATGGTTGCCGCATTGGTATCCAGGTTTGACAGCTTAAACCGCGCGCCGGATAACACCTCTTCCGGGTTCCGCACATCGGACTTGATAATCTCAACCTGTCCTAAGATCAGTTCATTCACAAGCTCAATCCTCTGAATTTCCATCGTATCCACCACCGCAAAGGGCAGCTCTGCCGCCCGCGCATACCCAAATGGGGACTGCTCCTCCACAAAGTAATAGTTTCCTGCCACCGGCTGGAGAAGCGCATGGGGTTTTAAATCCCCGACTTCAAAGCCTTCCGGTATGATCCCCTCCTTTTCGTCCTTCCTGGTGTACGTTCCATCCGATCCGGAAATCCAGCGGTCCACCAGGTACTCTGTTTCATATTCCATGGCCGGTATCAGGTTTCCGCTTTCATCTTTTAATAGATTGCCGTCCGTATCAGTCACATACAAAAGTTTCCCGTCCTGATCCACCATTTGGTGCTTCGCAAGGGTTCCGTCCTCCTTCGCCCGGTAAACTGCCACCGTGGCTCCGGCAATTTCCTTTCCGCCTGCCACATTCACCTTTGTTAAATAAACCTGGATCGGCTCGTCCGTCATAGTGATGGTCTGCACCTGCTCCTTAGAGCCAACATCCAGAACCGGCACATAGACCGGGTCCGCTACCATATAGCCGGAAGGAGCTTTCTCCTCCACCAGGACATATTTCCCCACCGGCAGGTACTCAAATCGCATAGCACCTGTCTCTGTGGTGTAGCAGACAGCCTGGCTGGTTCCCGGAACCGGCTTAATCTCGTAATCATAGGCCGTGTAGCTGTGCCCTCCCGGTATGGTGACCTGGTGCGCCGTTTTCCTCACCTCGCTCCCGTCATCAGTCTGCCATTCACATACCTTTTTATCCTGCTGATATCGCACGGTCCCTTTTTCGTCATACTGTACTTCCCCCTTTTCATCCACCTCTGCCTCGTATAAGGCCAGAGACGCCCGGTGGCTGTTATCCATCACCTTCCCGGTACGGGCATCTAGCTTGAATACCTCCAATGCCGTGTGGTCGTCTTCCATCACAAATCCCTGCACTTCACCGGTCTCCAGTACAGTGACTTCCACATCCTCCGCCGTCACGTAGCCTGCCTTTGTCGGCACCTGCGTTTCCCGTAGGATATAGTCCCCAGGCATGATGTGGTCGATCCAGTGGGGTGTTCCCCCTTCCGAAACCCAGCTATCTGCCAGAACCGGTTCATCATCCATATCCCGCAAGATTTCCAAATGCCAGCCCCGGTCAGAATCATCATATACCCGGTATGCCTCGTAGAGGGCCAGGGACGCGCCCGCGATCTCTTTCCTGGAGGTCATATCCAGCTTTGATACCTCGATTTTGGTGTAATCGTCTTCCATCACGTAGGACTGCTTCCCGCTTACATCGCGGACAATGATTCCGACTGCCACAGACTGTACATATCCATCAGACAGGGGCGCAGCCGTTTCCTCCAGGATATAAGCTCCCTGCTTCACCCGCGCAATTTCATACGCGCCCTGATCTGTCACCCACTCATTTTCAATCCAGGTGACGCCGCCGTCCTTATAATAGATAGGAAGCCCATTCTCGTCCAGCACCGGCTGCAGGTCCTGGTTGATGGACTGTTTTCCGCCCTCATCCGTATACACATCCACAGACTGGGAGATGATCTTATCCCCATTTTCATTCAGCGGCCAGACAATCACGGCTCCGGTCTCATCAGTTACATAGGCCATACCGGTTTCAGAGTCCAGCATACAGAGACGGTTTCCCCAATCGTCTAAACCGTAGAGGATTCCAGTCTCTTCATCGAGTTCCGTGGGATCGTATTTTAAATCAAAATACCACAAATCCACGGGCGGATTTGCTTCCGCCGTGATATCCCATTCCGTCTGCCCTGCCGCATTCGTCCCGGTCTGCCTGATATCTGTATCCACGCCGGTTTCATAAGCCTGGATTCCCGTCACGGAGTCAAACAGATTTCTCTTTACCTTGACACCCTCATATTCATGGGCTCCGGTCTTTTTCACCTCCAGCCCTTCATATAATGTGAGTGTTGCATTCTCTACATAGTTCTTCCCCTGGCTTCCAGAAAGACTCTTTGTCACATACCCAAATCCCGCAAACTCCCCGTTGGGTTTATATTGTAAATCCACATCCCCACGGCTGGATAACTGCTTCTCATCCCCCTCCACACGGTATGTAATAATCTCCTCCGGTTTTTCTACCTTGTGTATTTCAATATGTGTAGGGGCATCCTTTACTATGAGCTGGTGCATATCCTCCACCATGGTTTTCCCATCGGAGCCAATGGGGCGCATGTACTGGTATTTCACGGCCTGCGTCTTTTTCCCCGGGTCGCCGTCCTCATAGTATTCCACCTTGTCGCTGTATACGGTAAATGCCACAGGTTTGGACTTCACATACCCGTCCGGCGCTTCTATCTCCACAAGGACATAGGCTCCAGCTCCTAACGGCTGGTAAGTTTCCAGGTAGCCGACGCACTGCTTTTCCGTGTGCAGGCCCCCATCTTCCCCTTCTATTTCCCCGTCCCGGACCGTTGTATACGCCTTAAAAACGCCTACCTCTGCCCCGGTATAATCCTGCATGAAAATCTGTTCATTCTCATCATAAAGCGGAATTCCATCCTCACCGAACAGGATATCCCCGCTCCCAGCCACGCCGGATGCGCCGTTGCCGCTGATGTCCCGTTTCGCTGCATAAATCTTAAACAGCGCACCATCATGCAGGATATTTTCTCCTGTCTCGGAATCCAGCTTTTCAATCCGCAGCCGGGAACTGTAAAACTCGTTTTCAAAGTCCTTTCCTGCAAAGGAGATAAAGTTAAAGGCTCCGGCTGCCTCCAGCCCGGCTTCCCGGTTCCCGACATCGCCGTCATCGTTTATAATCTCCCCGTACCTGGGGTCTAATACGCTCCATGGAACCAGGGCTTTTGCGTACAGGCGGTCCACAGCCGTTGATTTCCCGGTCATGGTGTCTACGCCGTCCATTGTCACACCGTAATCCTTTAAATTCCCGTCCCGGTCATAGTAGGTCTCATAATACACGCCGTCCGCGCTGCCGGCATTCTCGCTGATGGAACCGTAATGGTAATACTTTGCCACCGCCTCATTCTGGCAGTCCCTTCTGCTGTCCGGCTCCAGACCGTACTTGAACACCTCAAAATCACCATCGTTGTTATGTGCGTAGATGATGTGAGTCTCCTCATTAAACCGGATCTGGTAATGCTCCGTCAGTTCCTCCGGTGTCATGGCCGCGTCATAGAGATACTCTTTCGATGGGATCTTATCATGTACCGTGCCGTCTTCGTCCACTTGTGGGACAAAGGGAATCTCAATCTCCTGGGGCGCGTCGATTGCATAGTGCTTCTGCGGGATACCCGTTGGCTGCTGCTCAACCAGGACATAGATGCCATAAGGCAGCATCCGGCTCTGCCCCCAGTAATCGTCTTTCCCGCCGCCCCGGTTTGCATGTACGGTTGTCATGTCGCCGTCCGCATCGTACTTCTCCAAATCCCACTCTATTGCGAGGCCGGATGCAGCGTCAAGATTTTCTTTGAAGAAGGCTTCATAATCATAGCTGCCGTCTTCTTTTTTCATAAGCTTCCCCGTCTCCTCCAAATCAGAACGCAGGTACAGCTTAAAGAAAAAGCCGGGAAGCGTCTTGGTCTCCTGTGTGCCGTTATATCCCCCGAACAGGACGGTAAACGGATCGCGGTGAATCTCATAGGTGTTGTGCTCATAGGAATCCAGGGCGATATCCTTTGTCACCTTGATTGCCTGCTTAATCACCCGCTCCAGCACAAGGACCGGCTCCTTCCGCGTGCCGGCGTCCTCATAGACCTCATACTGCCCCGGATACAATAACACCGGGAATTTCAAATAGGAGCCATCCTCCATTACCGGCTTTGTTGTTGTCACGTTTACAGCTGCCGGGTATCCTGTGATTTCCTCTCCGGTCACCACCCGGTAGGTTCTTACGTGCATTTCCCCTTCTTTGAATTCCTCGTCCGTGTCCACGTGAACGCTTAACAGACCGTCCCCGGTGACCTGCGTTCTCAATGGAGCCAGTATCTCTTCCGTCTCAACCACTTCTTCGTTTGTATAAATTGGGACTGCTTCCATCAGGGGGATTTTCTGGCCTTCCCCGTCTAACAGGAACTCCCCTGCCGCATAGGTTTCATAAACCGGCGCATAGGCTGTTTTTAACCGGATTTCCCCTTTATCAAGCGCCTCTAAATCCAGTTCCTTTTTCTCCGCCGTAAAGCGGTACCCGTTCTTTTCATACTGCCCATCTTCGTAAACAGCATAATAGAAAACGCCTTCGTACTCCTTTCGGATCACTAGGCGCCCGGTGCCGCTTTCATAGAGAACCGGCTGTTTTGCCAGTGCTTTATAGCCATAGCGGATCTTTGCGTACCAGGTCCCCGCCTCCTCATAGACTGCCTCCACGTCATACGCGTCCCAGAAACTCTCTGAAGCGCAGAAGGCAAGGATCTCATCAATCATCTTCCCATTTGTTTTCCCGGACAGTTTAAGGAGTTCCCATGGGTAATCCGCCAGCCCGTTCTTATACCCGGAAAGAGCTAGGGCCCATGAAGTCTCCCACAGGATATAGTCCTCGTCAATGTCTTCCGATTCCTCCAAATCCGGATCGGACGGCTCTTCCCGATCAATGGACGGGATATAGACGTTTAATCGGTTCACTGCCGTGACGGTCTGGGTAAGCGCCTTATCAGACAGCACCGGGTTTCCGTCATCGTCCAGCTTTACAATCTTATTTCCGGTTTCGTCCAACTTGTATTCCCCTCCTTTCGCCGTCTGATAGAGGGTGTTCCCTTGCGCGTCCTTCTTTTCCACCCGCTTTGTGCCGGCTGCCACCTGCTCCTGTGATGTGGTCTCCTTTGTGGTGACCTCATAGACTTTCGTATCCTCCGGCAGTCCGGACAGCAGGAGATCAAATCCTTTGGTTTCATAATAGTTCACCGTGAAATCATAGGAATCCCCCGCCCATTCATTGTACCGGTGGGTAAAACCATCGGTGCAGGCACTTCCTGACGCGGTTAACACGACAGGCTTCCCCTTCCGGTTGCTTTCAGATAAGTTACTTCCTGTCCTGGATAGCTCATAGCCCTCGGAGCGTGAAACCTCCTCCACGTAATAGCTACCTAAGATAAGCGGCCGCCCAATCCAGTTATTCCCGTTTTGCGCCTCATTCTCCGTATAAAGGTTTGGCACTTCCTTTGAGGTTTCGGAAACCTCTGTGATGGCTAAAAACGATGCGTCACCGTTGCGGTCCGTTGTGGCAATGGATACCAACTCCCCTGTGGAAAACACAACGCCGGTTTTCCCGTCCGGGTGGATGATGTCCTCTGCCGCATAGAGGCCGTACACCGCCCCCTCCAGGGTTGCATCCGCCTGGGTTTTCCCGTAGCTGTCCTCCCCTTCCAGTTCAAACAGCTCCTTATCCCGCTTATTGATGTGCAGCTCCCCCTCGGTGCGGTGATCCTTCACCAGATAGGAGTAGCCGGTATAGTCAGACGGATAGCTGCCCTGGTTGATGGGAGCCACCTCACTGTCCTCCTGGACGCCGTCCCATTCCCAGCCGCCGCCATCCGCTTCCCTTGCAAACGAAGGACGGGCGATAAGAAAGGTGGACGCATTGGAGGGTGTTGCCAGGTCTTCCTCTATCCCAATCTGAGATTTCGTTGCCACGGAAGGCTGCTTCCCCGGTATGGAATTTTCCAGCGTCTCTCCGGTCTCTTTTTCAGAACCGGCTGCTTCTGTCTCCTCATTTTCGCTCTCCCCTGCTTCCGTACTCTCCGCCACGGTTTCCTGGTCCGTCTCCGTCTCTTTTACCGGACCGCCCTCTTCTTTTGTTTCCTCCCCGGTTTCCGGTGACGGTTGGGATTCCCCGGAAGCCTCTTTTGTTTCCTCAGCAGTTTTGTCTGTTTCCGCCGTTTCCCCGGCAGATTCCTTCGTATCTCCACCCGTTTCTTCGGTTTTCCCGTCAGAATCTTCCTCCCTGTCTCCCCCATCCGGTTTTTCCGAAACAGACGCTTCTCTGACCCCCTTCTCTTCCTGCGGTTCCTCCGTATTCTGCCCGGAAGTTTCTTCCTCATGTCCACCTGTTTCCGGCGCCTCCGCCCGGACCAGGTCTGTCACCTTTTCCGATACTGATACCTGCGGTATATCCGCCCTGGTTGGGGCCGGAACTGTCTGGTTACCGGGATAATATCCCGTGATGCTCCCATCCCCTTCTGTCTGGGAAGATGAAAACTCCACAATCTCAATCGGGAGGTCGTCGTTATGCAGGTCATGCAGGATATAACCGGTTCTGGCCTGTGTCTCTCTCACGGTGTAAATTCGCTTTAAATGAATAACGGTATCCCACGCCTCGTCTCGGTCATCTTCCATCAAGTCCCTGGCTACCCCCTCGTCGATGGAGTGGAAATCACAATGTTCCTCGCACCAGTCCACGCATTCCTGCCAGGCTTCCCATGCCTCTTTCTCCAGACGTTCATTCTCTTCATCCGCTGCGTCGGATTCCTCATCGGAAGCATCATCAGACGCTTCCACGTAATGGATAATCGGGTCCGGATGCCCGCCGCAGTAAGTTTTCTCGTACTCATAGAGCTTTGTATCTGAATGAGAAAAATGCCCGTCTGAGTCCGTTTTTAGCCCCGTGCCGCATACCGTTAAATCCGCAAATTTTCCCTCTGATGTCGGTACCATTCTGGTAAA
The DNA here is from genome assembly GCA_030524715.1 of Eubacteriales bacterium. Taxonomy (GTDB): domain Bacteria; phylum Bacillota; class Clostridia; order Lachnospirales; family Lachnospiraceae; genus Blautia_A. Next base: position 41,661 of record JAUNGB010000001.1, read on the forward strand.
CTGTTCCTTCTCCAGGTTCGTCCCGTCAAGCTGTGAAAAATCAAACTGCTCTAATACCTCAAAGGTGGAATTTTCCAGCGTCTTTCCCGTCTCTGAACACTGCTTTTCCAGCTTTATTAAATAATCCCGCTTAAAGGTCTCCTCATGCAGGTACTGGGTGTAAGGAATCTCATACTCCCCTTCGCCCCGTTGCGTAGTGTCTTTTCCAAAGGACAGCCATACCTCCCAGGGCTCCTCTTCCCCCGCCATCGTAATCATGGCCTGCTTTCCTTCCACTGCGCTGCTCTCGTCCCACCCGTCCGGATACCAAATTTTAAAGGTATTGGGTCTTATCCAGTACTGGGCTGCCGTGGAACCTTCTGGAAAATGGCCTTTTACTAAACCGATGTCCGGGTTCCCTGTCGTACATGTAAAGGTGATTTTTCCATGATCCATAACAACCGTCCACCCTTCCGGTAAATCATACACAAGAGTGGACTGCCTCCAGTCATCAGCATCATAATCTAATGTGAGACTATAAGTTCCGTCCTCGCCCTCTACCATCTTGTGAACGGGAGCTTCACTTTTGAATTTGGACGCAAAAGTTGGAACTGCGCCATCTTCCACGGCTCCATTTGTCTGGTTAAAGAACTGTTCCAACGCCCCCCTTGTCTGTGCTGCCAGCGCCGGGCTTTTTAAGTTAGCCATCAGGACTTCCATCTGATCCCTGAAATCATCTAACCCATTCCAATTACCGGACATAATTGCCCAGGTAGCTGCCTGTCCCAGAATATAATGACCCTGCCCCACCTTTTCATTTCCTGAAAGATAACCCTCAAAATTCCCTGATGAGGAAAGGGCATACCATAAAATCTCTGCTTCTTTCCTGCTCATGCCTAAAGGGAGATTATCTCCATCTAAATCTAGATCATAGGTGACAAGCGTTCCAACGGTTCCTTTTTGCATTGACTTGTTCGGTTCCAAACAATAACCGGGAGCACTTCCTCCACCCTCACTTGCATTCGTAATACCATACGGCCAGAGCCCTACCCGATTATGGTTCTTTCCATAAAACGGGAAGCTGGCTCCCTCCTTTAGGAGATTCTGCGTGCCATAATATGTAAACGAGCTGCCTCTTCCTTTCGTCTCCGCGGCATTCGCAAATAAACCTCTCATATCTGCACACAAAAAAGGCTGAAGCGTAAGGATAATGGCTAAGAACAGCGCTATCCTGCGTTTCAGCCTTTTATATAGGCTTTTATGTTGTTTCATTTTCTCCCTCATTTCTAAAAAGGCGGCACACCATTACGATGCACCGCCTTCCCAATTTACCTTCAACTAAAATTTGGATTTTCTATTAATGCCTGACAATTAGGGCAAGAGCGTGCTTTGTCCCTCTTACCAAAAACAATTCGAGTATCACATTCCGGACATTCTACTGCCGTTATATCCAAAAAAGACTCTGACGTGGAACCCGTCCCTGAAGTATCAATGCTTCGTGCCTCACCGTCTATAAAAACAGCATTCCACATATGAGCACCATTTTCCCGAAGCCCACATTTCAGCCCAACTGCATTCGCAAAAAGTTTGTATGTCCTGGCAAATCCCACGCATTTCCCGGTTCCCCTAAAAAGAATGCTGTAAACCTCATCATCTTCCTGCGTATAATCCCCCCAATTATAAGCCGCATAGCTCCTGACTTTATTAAAAACAACGGTGGCCTTATCGTAATCACTGGCAGAATAATCAAAACCGGTCAAAAACTTGCATACCTCCTCGTAAACAGCTTGCCCCTTTTCCGTCAGTTCGGTAACTGGTATAATTCCACGGACGGCCGCAAGCACATGATTATCGGTTACCCAGGCATAGTCTGTTGTCTCATCGAAGATGTAGTATTGCCAATCCGGATCATAGAAATAGGGCTGGTTATCATAAGGCGTCCGAACGTAACCCCCAAGTGCCTGCCGCTCTGTCACCCAGCTTCCGTCTGCCGCCACCAGATAGCCATCCGGCGTTGTAGTATTGGCCGCCATCTGACCGTTCCTGTCCAGATAATAAAAAATCCCTTCTTCCTCAATCCACTGCGACACAGCATAGCTTCCATCTTCCTGACGGTATTGGTAAGAGCTTCCGGACGCTTCCCACCCGGCGTATGCTGTTAAAGGGCTGGTAACTATCAGTACTGCTGTCATAATTCCAACTAACTCTCGTGCTCTGATTTTCATAGTATTCGCCTCCTTTTCTACAGCATAGCAAAATCCGGATTTCCAAGTCCAGTGCATTTTAAAATTTAATAATTTTTCCGTTCCCGGCAAGAATTTCCATGCAGTGTTATCACCTCACCGTATATTAATTTCCAGTCAGCTAACTCATTTTTTTCGCCGCTTTCTTCTGTCATTGCTTTATCCAGAGCGGATAGATAGAAATTCAACTGACCCAGGTAGGCAGGCTTAAATTTACCTTTTTTCAATTCAATGACAACCAGAGTTTTCAAATCTCGCTGGAAGAACAGCAGGTCTGCAAAAAATTCTTCCCCTTCCACTTCGATTCTGTGCTGGTTCCTGCCAGCCGCTGGCAACCACTTTGCCAGAGCTGCTTTGAACACCTAATTTCCCGTTTACAAATCGGTAGCCATGGCTATCGTTCATTAGACCCAGGCTCCGGACGCATCCACCCGGTATCCGTCCGGCGTTTCCCTGTTCACATACAGAGCACCTCTGGTTCCGTCCGAAACGGGGTTAAAGTAATACCATACCCCATCAATCTGGTTCCAACCGGTATACATGCGCCCTCTGGTCCCATCACTGACTGCATGGAGGTAATAGCGGTTCCCGTCCGTATCTGTAAACCACCCAGTCTGCATATACCCTTTCTCATCAAAGTGATACCACTCGCTTGTGCCGTTATAAGTAAGCTGCTGCCAGCAGGAAACCGGGTAACTTCCGTCTTTTCTCTGGTACCACCAGCCTGTATCATCTAATATCCAGATCCCCTCGCTGTCCATGCCTGTTCTGGCGCTGCTTCCTGAAACGGAACGGCTGGAGCCGCCGCCTCCGCCTCCACCGGAGGAACTTCCCCCGGATGAGCCGCTTGACGGCCGGTCTGTCTGGTCCGTGGTCTTAAACTCAACGATGACCTTGCAGTCCGCAGCATTTTGCCCGTCTACGGTAAGAACCTGCACGCTGGTCTCCTTCGTTCCTGCCGCCTTAGAAACATAATACCGGTCTTTTGCCAGGTTATCCGCATCAGCCTTCTCTAATGCCTTGATCCACTCTGCCTCCGGCAGGACGGCCACCAGGCCGTTCTCCGATACAGAAACCACCGTTTTATCCGCCACGCTCCAGGTAACCACCTTATTCTCTGCCTCCTCCGGCAGGACGAGTGCGGTAAGCTGCACAGCCTCCGGCACCTGGTAAGAAACAGCCGGGTTTGCCCGGTTTCCGGTCATTACCTTTTCCACCATAAACCGGACCTCGTCTTTATCTAAGGATACTGACGCCGCATGAGCAATGGTCTTGTCCTCTGTGCGGAACGAGAGGTTGACTGCGCATACCGCCTGCTTTCCCCCGTCCTCGGTCGTAACTGTCACATAGCTGGAACGAGTGCCGGACGCTTCTTTCTTCGCATAGGGGTTCTCCCTGTTTCTCTCCTCTTCCGCCTGGATCAGGTCAGAAATCCACCTGGCATTTTCTTTGGCGCTCACCATGCCCTCCGGGTCTACCCAAACCATATCCGGATCACCTGCCGACCACTGAACCTGTTTGTTGTCCGCATATTCCGGAGATACCGTCTCATATAGACGTTTGGACGGGGTAACGGAATAGCGCTCTGTCGGGCTTAACCGATCCCCCTCCAGGGTCCTGACAATCTCAAAGGCAAGCTCTGACTGGTCCACCTTCACATCGGACACCGGCACGACCGTGTCATCGGTAATCTTAAAGTTCACCGTCACGAATGCGCTGGAACGCTTCTGCCCGGCTTCGGTGGTGACAGTCACGGACGCATAGCTTGTCCCTTCGGTCGTTATCTTCTTTGACGGGTACAATTCCTGGTTGGTGACGCCGGCTTTGATTAAATCCTGAATCCACTTTGCCGACTGGTTGACCGATACCTCCCCATTCTCCGTCACGCTGATTACATCGGTGGAGGAGCCGTCCGTATCTTTCACATTCCAGATAATGTTCTTATTCGCTGCTGTATCCGGGATTACGGTAGCCGTCAACTTCTGCGGGTCAGTGACCTTCCAGCCAATCTGCGGGTTCCACCGGGAGCCGCTGCGGACCTGCTCCACCCCAAAGACCAGTTCGGTCCGATCCAGGATCACGCCGTTTGTCATGGCCTGGTATTCTGCAGACAGGGTGATATCTCCTGACGGCATGGTAAAGGCCATCTCCGTCCCATCGGTCTTGATTGCCTCCTCTTTCTCAAAATCATTGGTCGTCCAGAACAGGGAATCCGGCACCAGCTCATAGTAGACAGGCGGATCGGTTTCCGTCTCGTTTATCGGGCTTGTATAAACCAGGATTTTCGTTCCTGCAGCCGCTGCCCCTGGGTTCGCCCAGTTGATTTCTTTGGCAAAATTGTTCTGGGACTCCAGGACAGATAGCGTCCCGTGGTCCACGGCCGGGATGGTAATCAGATATCCCCTTACCGGGTCCCCGGTCTTGCTGGGCGCATAGTGATGGACGTTCTCATTTCCAATCCCCAGTACCCCTTCTTCCAGCTCCTCGTAAAAATATCGGTTCGTCTGTTTCGTGAAGCTTCCCATCTGGTAAAGGGAAAAATCCCGCTGGTTGGAATAGTAGGACCCGATATGGTGCTCCAGGCGGATCTGCGGGGTTAATTTGTTCCCAAACGGATTCAGTGAATATTTATCCTCACTGTCGGTATACAGATAGGAGAGGTCATCCCCCAGGTCAATGGTCCCGCCCTCGATCAATCCGATGAACAGCCCGGCTGTTTTCAAGGTAGAAGCGGTGGAAGCACCGATGGTCCCGGCAAACCGACCATTCTTCACCTGTCCGCTCTGCATCCGTCCTACTAGGCCGCCGATATAATCGGCCGATGTACTGCCTACCTTGCCCTCTACATAGGTATTATACACTTCGGTCTCGTAGATGTTACCGGCAATTCCCCCCACGTACCCTTCAGAATAAAGGGCGCTGTAGTTGTCCGTGGTGTCACTGGTGCAGTCACTTATGAAAGTGGACTGGGCGGAGCCGCAGATTCCTCCAGCAAACGCTTCATCCATGCTGCCTGCATCGGTACCGCCTAAAACTCCGGCCGTATTGATACACTCCAGGATTATGCTGTCATAGGTTTCCCCGGCAATGCCGCCGATAACACCGACCCCCCGTACCTGTCCTTTGGAGCTGCAATTCTTTATAGTACTGTCGTTTGCCTCTCCCACCAGGACCGCCGCCTTGCTACGGGCGTTCACCTGCCCGTCCACCGTCAGGTTCTCAATCACCGCACCGTGGATACTGCCGAACAGCCCGGCATAGTCCTGGGTGGTATCACTGATTTTCAGGTTATAGACGCGGTATCCCTGACCGTCAAAGTTCCCCTTAAACGGCTTTGGCTCACTGTCCCCGGCCTCCGTAAAATATCCGACCGGCAGCCAGGAGGCGGTATCACTTAAAGATACATCCCTTGTCAGGATAAAATAGCAGCCCTCATAACCGTCTACCTGTTCATTTGCCACGTTGTAAGCAAGAAGCTTTAAGTCTTTGGCAGAATTAATCTCATAGGGTTCCTCCTCGGTTCCCTCCCCATCGAAATGGTCGCTCATTTCCATGCCGGTCCAGATGTCTAAGACACTCTTATACATCATGGCATTGGACGGAGTGGCTGTAATCAGTTCTGCTTTCCCAGTCGCCATATCCACAGGATTGGCTTCGGTTTCCTCTCTTTTCGCGCCCTCCTCTAAACCAGGTGCCTCTGTCTCCTTCCCTGGCTGGCTGTCTTTTGAAGCCTCTGGCAGGGCTTCTGAAGGGGTGGCCGTCTGAAGATAATTTAAGCCCTCCTCCCCGGTTCCCCCGTCCGTATCCTCCTTCCCTGTATAATCTTCCTCTGTTTCCTCCTGCCTCTTCATTTCCTTCGCGTATACCAGAGCCGTCCCGCTCGGATATGCCACGGAAAGGACCGGGGTTAACCCCATCGCCGCAACCAGAGTCCATGCTGACAGTATGGCCTGGCCCTTTTTTATTTTTCTCTTCATCCTGTTCTCCTTTTCCCAGAAATATTATTTTTACTTTTATTCCTGTACCATAACAAATGCCGGGCGGATACCGATTTTCTGGTTGTCCACTTCCTCCGGCACAATCCGCCCGTCATAGGTGATTGCATAGCTTTTCGAGCCATCACCAGCTGCAGGCGTCCGCAGCCAGTATCCTGCCGTGTGGCTTCCCGCATTTATGTAATTGTTTTCTTCCGCACCGTTAAGCCTCCATAGGATATCCGAATACCGGAGTGCCTCCTCCAGGGACAGGCAGAATACCTGGTCCGTGATTTTCACGCCTGGACGGCTTCGCTTCGTAAATGCACGGCCGCCAGTCTGATAATTGGCGCTTTTTCCCGCATAAGTAAAGGCACAGGTCGTGACGGTATCCGCAAGACCGGACATATCCTTAAACTCTCTATTCAGCCATATCCTTAAATCCGAAGCCTCCCAAGCATTCACCCGGTCATCAAACACGCATTTGTCCCCGCCGATGATACGGTCACAGACAAACAGCGCCCCGTTCCGGTTACTGCCGGCGTCACAGTAATCCGGGTCCACACAGCGGAACGGATAGGATGTTCCTGCAATCTCCCGCTCCACGGTGTCACCGGTATACCAGATTCTGCCCTGTGAATGGTCCAGCTCCCCTTTCCGTAATACAAAGGCCGGGCGCACCCCGGCTTCCGTCAAGGAAACCCGGCTGGAGGCAATATGGCCGTTATACTGCACCATGTATGCCTGGTTAGTTGTGTTCTCCCTGGCGGACCGGGTCCAGTAGTAGCGCATTCCCCTCTGAGGGGTCCAGGTTTTCCTGGTACTTTCCTTGTAAGCGGCTTCTTTTACTTCATCGATTGAGAGACAGAATACCCGGTCGGAAACAGAGTCCGCCGTCTCTGAAAAAGCGATGGGAAGAATCTCCTCCGATACCGACAGCGTATCCGCAAATGACTGGTTCAGCCAGGTCCGGACGTCCGAATAGGTATAGTCATTACTGGAGGCGTCATACCGGACACATAGGGAATAGGGAATGACCTCTTCCGACAAAAATAAGTATCCGCCCCGGTAATCCGTATCCAGACATGTGAATTCCAGTGACTCATACCCGTCCCCAAGCCCGGTTCCCACAGATATGGTGTCGCCTGCCTCAAACCGCTCCCCGGTCCCGTCCCTGGTTTCAGCATGGGCCATGAAACCAAACAGGAAACTGACTGCAGAACAGGTGGCGATCACGGCAAGCAGGACATGGCGCTTCTTGACCCGGACGCGCCCGATCATTCCTGCTCCTCCACCGTCACCGATTTCGCAACGCTGCGTTTCCGATCGTCCTCCCCCGACTCAAAGCTCACCCTCTGGCCTTCCCGAAGGCGCCGGAAGCCCTCCTCCTGGATTTCAGAAAAATGGACGAAATAATCAATCCCATCCTCATCGACAATAAACCCAAAACCTTTGCGTACATCAAACCACTTCACAGTTCCTTTCAACATAATAAAACTCCTTTCTCTGTATTCACTGTTTTTTTCACATAAAAAGACAGAGCTTTCATTTCAGCCCTGTCTTGCCTGCCGCGCCTATTTTCTTCTAATAATCCTTGTGATAATCCCTTCCGCCACCTCCCTCTCATCGTTAATCCTCGTAACCAGGAAGCCGACCTCGTCCCCCTGTCCCGGGAGGCTGGCCGTATTGCAGGAGTGGGCCACCGCATTTACCTTGCAGTCCAAGCAAAGAAAATAAGTGCCCTTATACACATCCGTCACCTTCCCCACGTATTTCCCCTGGCGGCGCAGACGCATTAAGTTCTCCTTGTTGTTGTTGATCCCAGCTTCTTTCGCACTGACCTCCACCTTCATCTTTTCAACAGATTCGCCAGAGACCTTCTTTACCACCACGCTGACGATATCCCCAATGGTATATTTCTCGTTAGCATCGGCCATCCATTCCCAGGACATGTCCCGCGCCTTCAAGGAACATTCCACGCCAAACACCTCCAACCGGACTGCCTTTTGCGCTACGGCAATCACACGGGCCTCCACCACCCGACCTGGAAGAATCATCGGAGGTACATCCTGCTGGCTGACATAGAACTGCTGGCGTTTCCGCAGCATGGCCTCCTTCCTGGAGGCAACCACGCTTTTTGATTTCTCCTCCAGCTCCCGGACTATAAAATCCAGTTCCGCGCCCAGCATGTTATTGGCAAGACGGGTCTGACGGTTGAGCGGATCGGAGTTTTCCCTTCCGTCTCCCTCTAAGTTAATCATCATCTCTTCCATGGGAATCAGCACGCGGTAGCCTTTATAATATACCACCGCCACCACCCAACCGCCCTCTAACCGCTCAATCCCGCTTAAATTTCCAGACAGGATCTTTCTGGTCCGGTAGGCGTTGACAATTTCATGCCACGCCACATCCGCGCTCTCCCGGCCGACCGCTGCCCCGGAGGCGTCCACGGTAAGAATCCCCAGTGCTCGGTTCTGCGCCTTTCCTGCCCTCTCCTGGACCTCCTTTGCCGAACGGTCTTCCTTTTCATCGCTCATGTACATACCACCTTTCCTGTTTTTTGAGCCAGAAAAAGCAGCCGGGGATACCAGCTGCTCTCTCTGTCCAGATTTTCAAATCCGATGATACCATTATATAAGATTGAAAATCGCAAGTCAATTCATGCCGAGACGCAGTTCCGCTTCATTCCGGTTCCTTTTTCGTCCTGTCAATCAGAAACCCGTCCATGCAGGACACAAAGGTCTTGGAAAGCTCCTGATACAGGTCCTCTGAAAAACTACCTTTGACCCAGGACCGGCTGATGAGCAGGGGACGGTACATCAAAAACAGCTCCTCCCTTGCCTCCTTGTCTCCCTGCTTTGCCTTCATTAACAGTTCTTTAAACTCCATTCCATATTTTCCATCCTTTCCTCATTTTTTTCTTCGCATAGTTGAAAACAGAACCGGCTTTTTTATGGTCCATGCCCAAATACCAGCCAATCTCTTGATACGTCAGCTGTCTAAAAACCTTCATAAACACTACAAGAATTTCCATGTCTGTCAGGGTAGCAATCGCCGTTTCTCCTGACTCACCAATCTGGCTTTCCAAATACTGGCGAACTTCATCCGGTGTCAGTTGAATCTGCTCCGTTTCTTCCCATAAAAAGGGCTTACTGTCCGTTAAATCACACGACAGTTCCGAAAGCAGATTTTCTAACGGGCTTTCATGATTGCTTATTTTGATTTCACGGCATATGTAATCTCTCTTGGCACGTTTTAAAGCTGCTAATACATAACCCGTAAAACGGTATCTGATATTATCTTTCTTATTCATTTCCATAGTCCCTCCGAATGTAGAATTATCTCTTTTCAGAAAGACTATGGCGGGCCACGGACCCTTGTCCTATGTATTCCCCCATTGAGGGTGCATACTGTTATTTTGAAAATAAAAGAGGAACAGCTTTGTACTGTTCCCCTTAAAAAGAATTGCTGATATTGGCTTTTTGCTATCCCGCCTTCTTTAAGTCTTTGGCTCTTTGCTACTCTTCCTTTCTCTAAGTTATATACCTTTATATTTAGGGATAATAGTTTATGTATAATTTCCTGTTCTATATTAACTTAATAAAATAGTGTCCATCATCCATAAAGAGGTAATGTACTTGAAGAGTCCAGACCATCAACTGATTTATTAGTTTTTGATACACTGTCTTTCCTACAACACCCGTAAGATACCGACAATTCTTAATTAATAGCATAGGCAAAGCCTACGATTCAAACCATAGAAGAATAGCAGTTGGTTTTGTTCTCAAAGCCTTTCACAACGCTTCCAAAAACAGGTATCAGCCCGCTCTTTAGCAAACCAATCTGTAGATAATCATTATAACTATAGGATTTTCAATCAGGCTCTAGCTGTTCAGATTCTCAAAAGGAATGAGACTCAAAGGAACTCCAGTACTTTATTATAATTCTCCTCCTCCCTAAGGACAGAATAATTTCCACACAACAAAGTTCCTGACTACCAGCAGCTAGAATTTTATCCTGTCTAAAGCTACATTAGCCCTGACTATCGGGATGTTCGCTGCCCTTGCAATGGTTAAACCACCTCCAAAGTAAAGTCCACGTTTTCCGGGAATTGAATAGAGCATTGTTAGTTCCACTACTTCCTAGACTGGCTTCTGATTTTTTCGCATCGAGAAGATAATACCCAGGAGCTAACCTTCCCCCACATCAGGGTACCCACGTGAACACATAGCTTACAGTAACTTTAACAGTTCTGTATGGATAAATCCATTTGTTCCCACCACGCTGCTTCCCTTTTTCGGTTCAAGTGGTTCTCCTGTAAAATCAGTTACCTTGCCGCCTGCTTCCTGAATCATAATCATGCCGGCTGCATAGTCCCAAGGATTCAGGTATATTTCAAAGTAGCCTCCCTGTCTGCCGCAGGCGGTATATGCCAGTTCCAATGCGGCAGAGCCAATCCTGCGGACATCCTGGCACTGACCGAACACCCTGCGGAACCGGGCAAAATTTTCATCGGCCACTTCTCTTTTTGCTGTTCCCAGCCCAATCATTGTGTCGGATAGTTTTTCTGCATTTGATACATGAATAGGCTGTCCATTTAGAAAGCTTCCCTTTCCCTTAATTGCAGAAAACACTTCTTCGCGGAAGGGATCATATATAATTCCCATAACAATCTCCCCCTGGCGGCAAAGGGCTAAAGATACAACGCTGTGCTGATAGTCATGCATAAGGTTTGTAGTCCCGTCAACAGGGTCTAAAATCCAAAAGCTGTCCGCTTTTATTTCCCGCAGTCCGGTTTCTTCTCCAAGGAATTGAATATCCGGCGCAAGGACAAACAATTCCTTCTTTAAGAAATTTTGCACGGCAATATCTACCTGAGTTACATAGTCTGCAAGACCTTTCTCTTTCACATGAGCGGCCATTTCACGGTTTTTTATTAACCCCTGTGTTTTTGTTACTAAACTGATAATTTTCTGAATATCCATATACGTTTCCTCCATGGGTCTCAACTATCTGGTTACAAAATAGCGTTTTTGCAAACCATGCTTAACTCACCCCCTACACCTTGAGAACCAGCCGAACCAGACCAATAATTAGCAGATGAATCGGATAAAAGGCATAGAATAACCAACGTTGAATCTTCAGGCTTGTATGGGTACGGGGGAAGATAAACAATGTGGCAAAGGCCATTGCAAAAGTCCAGTCCAGTGTGAGACCGCCTAAGGTGAGATTCCGAAAATCGCCGGGTTGGACGTAAAGCGCTGGCGGAACTGTAAACATCAGGTAGAACATGGCTCCTACTGCCGGATGGTTGCGGCAGAGATAGAACAGCAGCATCAAAAAAATCCCAGTACTGGAATAGTCGAAGTTCCACCATGAAATCACAAAAAGGGTTAGTGCGAACAGCCACCATTTACGTTCTTTCCATCCGTACATCGCCAAAAGGCTTAGAAACAAAGTGAAGAAGATATTCCAGTTAGTAAACTGCGACCAAAAGTCATACGGATGAAAGGCAAGGATATAACAAGGTTGAGAAATCAGTGCAAATATTCCCAAACGGAATAAATATTTCTTGATGTTGTGGGTATATAGCAGGCCCACTGTCATGCAATAACAAAAAATCGGAAACGCCAGTCGTCCAATCCAACGCAGCACCCTAATCTCCGGGAAAAAGACGCTACCAATATGGTCGATGAGCATTGAAACGATGGCGATTAATTTGAGAAAATCAGTATCCAGATTTGTTTGCAGTCGGGCCTGATTATCTGAAAACGTGGGTGGGGTAAGCAAACGATCTTTCACCCGTATTAAGTCTTGTGTTATTTTCATATGATTTTTGTCCTTTTATTTTCATATTTATTGCAGATAAATCAATTCAAATTTTCCAGTTCAATAGTCGAGTAGACAAGTGCCTCCACCACTCAAAATAATAGTTGCAAGCAGAACACCTAATGCGGCGGATAAATATACACGATGTTTATTCACTGTGCAGAATCTCCTTGTCCAGCTTTTCCACCGGTAATCATGAAAGACCACTCTCCAGCATCTTCTGCACAAGTTCCACACCGGAACGCAGCTGTTCGACCAAATCCGAATCTTTCCTGTTGAAATTCTCAATCTGGGCGGCGGGATACTCTGCCTGTTAGACGGGATACATCCCTTTAGCCACAATCAGAGTAAGCAGTATTCGGTTGCCTTGCCCCGGCCGCACAGCAATGTTAAAATTTATAAAACAGCTTTATGTCCCTTCATTTCCTTCTATCAGACTGTCACCCAACAAACGTTCCACCCGCAATCCCGCTTGCTCTCTCTTTGCTTGATATAATAATTTGTCTGCTATATTCATTAAATCCGAAGGTTTCCCCGGCCCGTAAACTCCACCAACACTGATAGAAAAGTGCAGCTGTGGATAATCAGAAAAAACGATGTTTTCAACGCAGGCTCTTATGGCTTCCAATTTTTTTTGTAGCACATGAAACGGTATCTCCCGAAAAACAATGAAAAACTCATCGCCGCCTAGACGCACAACAGCATCGGTTTTTCTTACGCTGTTTTTTATGGCGATGGCAGTCTGCTTTAATACCATGTCCCCAACCGGATGACCATATGTATCATTGATTGATTTGAAATGATCCATATCCAGCATAGCTGCCGCCGAAATAGGATACATATCACGCAGCTGTTCTTCGTAATAACGACGATTATAAACCCCGGTTAGGATATCTACATAAAGTTTATGGTTATGAGCCGTAATATACTTTACCACATCTTCTTTTCCATGACCGCCCAGCAAGGTTTCTTCTGTAATCTTATCAACGAACTCCAGCGAATAGGGCAGACCGTCCACCTCCACATAAGTCGCTCGAACATGATAGATACACTCATCTGTAAACTTTAATTTAGTTAGACTTCCTTTACTTGTCATACATTGCGCTGAGATACAGTTTTCACACCGATTTTCTTTGTTCCACATATCATAGCAGCGGTATCCTGATTCTTGATGATTACCCGCCTCATCTATATTAATTTGACAGTTTTTAGTGGCGTCAACTAACCGGACGGCATCAAAAACTTTATTGAGATACTGCAATAATATCCTGGCCTCCAAGCTGTTCATGGAACATTTCTCCATTCTTTTTTTTGCATAATTGCAGTCTAGCAACGAATCTATGGAGAGCTTTACCATGGACTCACTACAATTTTCGGTCGGCATATACTTTTCATCAATATTTCTGAGCATTCCTATCAGACGCTTCGAGTCATCCAAACCACAGTGCTGTAGTTGTTCCTTTATATGACCGGTTTCTTTTATTGTGTTTTCAAAGTCAAATGTATCTTTGACCGTCAACTCCCGTTGGAGTGTATCTCCAATATCCCGCAGACATTCCAGCAACAAGGGATGGAACACCCCGCACTGCCCATCAAAGATCATTTTCATTGATGTATCATGGGAATACGCTGACTTATAACATCGTTCACTGGTAAGCGCATCATAAACATCTGCCAAGGCAACCACCTGTGCAGAGAGCGGAATTGCATCTCCCTTCAACCCATCCGGATAGCCGCTTCCATCATACCGCTCATGGTGCCATCGGCAGATTTCATATGCCGTTTTGAGCAAAGGCTCATTCCGGTCAATGGGCAGATCCATGAGTATATTCGCTCCTGCCATACAATGCCCCTGCATAATCCGGAATTCCTCTGCTGAAAGACGGCCGGGCTTATTGAGAATTTCTTCTGGAATGGCAATCTTGCCAATATCGTGCAGTGACGATGCCATACTGATCAGAGAAATATCTTCATTGGTGATTTTATTACTGCCGATTTTTAACATGTACTGTCGAAGCAGAAGGTCAGTAATGATATTGATATGTATGACATGAAGCCCACTTTCTCCATTGCGGAATTCCACGATATGGGACAAGATGGAAAGCATGAGCCGATTGTCCTTTTCCTTTTTACTCATCTGTTGGGTAATGATCTCCATCAACTGACGCTGTCTTGCAAAGGATAAAATAACATTGGCTACACGGCGGCGGACAATTATCGTGTTATACGGCCGGGCAATATAATCGGTTGCTCCAAGATCATAGGCACGCTCTATGAATTTGGGCGCAGTTTCGCTGGAAATCATGATGACTGGAATCACATCAATCCAATGTAACCGCCCCATATGTTTCAGCAGCTCCAGTCCGTCCATCTGCGGCATTTGAACATCCAGTAGAATCAGAGACAGTTCTGATACATGTTCACGCATTATTTCAACAGCCTGCCCCCCATTCTCCGCTTCTAAAATCTCATATCCATCCCCAAGCATAGAGCCCAGCATCTCACGATTTAATTCAGAATCGTCCACAATTAAAATCTTTAATTTTGGTCTGACTTTCAACATAACATCACTCCAGTGAATTTCTTATATTACTTTTTTAATACCATTCTGCTCACCTTAGCAAATAGGTATCTAAAAAATTTTACGGCCTTTTCAGCCGCACTTCTTAATTTTTATTTGCCAAAGCCTCATTTATATTTTACCATTCCCCCCTATCATACACAAGAAAAAATTGCTGTATAAACTCACCCATACACCGCTTTACTTCAAGTTTCATTACCACTATTCGGAATTTTGTAGTATACTAAAAGCAATATGCGTTTGAGCTTTAGAAAGGGCATTTATATTATGAAACGACAGGAAACTCGATTTTCTTATGTATATGAAGATTTAAAAAAACGTATTGTTTCAGGGCAATTCCAACCCGGCAGCAAACTCCCTTCTTCCAGAAATCTATGTGAAGAATACAATGTGGGGATTGCGACCATTACGCGGGTACTGGATACCTTAAAGGCTGAAAAATTTATTGATATTCAAATCCGGCAGGCTCCCATAGTCCTTCCACACAACTTAGCAGACCCTGGAATAACTGCAATTTTAGAGCAGCGGGATTCTATCTTACAGGTATATGAAACTTATGGACGATTGTTGCCCTATCTGCTTTTATTTGCCTCACATAACTGCTCGGTTGAGTCCATGCCTCATTATCGGCAGGCTCAAAGAGCGGCACAGCAGGGAATCTGTTCAGAGAGCTGGAAGGCTCTGATTGCGTTGACAAGGGATATTTTAAGCGCCAGCCATAATCCTCTGTTATGTGATCTGCATACAGCCTTTGAGCTTCAGGGGAATTTTGCGTACTTTTTAGAAAAATGCAGCTTTTCCCAAGATATCATGTACCGGAGGCCAACTTTTGAACCTCAATCAATCATTGAGGTATTATCAGAACGCGATCCAATGGAACAGTACCATCATTTAAAAGCACTTTATCAGGACATGTCTGCCATCATTACAGAAATTTTCATTCAGATGTCTGGCAGCGTTGCCAAGGTTCCCCCCCCAGACGCCAGATGCATTTGAATGGAATCCTCTAAGAGGCAAGGATTACTACTATTCCCGTATTGTCCGTGACTTGACTCGAAAAATCGGAACAGGCATCTATCAGGCCGGGACTTATTTGCCCTATGAGGCACAACTGGCAAAGCAGTATGGCGTGTCTGCTTATACGGTCAGAAAGGCATTGGACCTGCTGGAACAAAGAGGCTATACAAAGACTTTAAATGGCAAGGGTACAATGGTTCTGACTCCCGATCAGCTCAACACCAAACAGTCACTGATGGATTTTACTACAAAGCGAGATGCCCTTACATATCTTTATTCATTGCAGCTCATGGTGCTATTGTCCTATCCGGTTGCAGCCTACGCTGCACCTCATTTTAACGAAAATGATTTAGTAGTATTGGGTGACCAAATTAAGAAGCCAGGGATTGCGCTCACGAGTTTGTTCCAAATGATTTCTAAACATTTGTTTTTAGAGCCATTACAAGCCATTTGGCATGAAACGAGCAAAATCACAGAATGGGGATTCTATTTTGCTTTTTATCCGCAAGGAACCGATGCAATCGGACAGCTCAATGAAATCACCCGGAGAGCGTATCACTGTCTGCGTTCTGGAAAAAGCGCAGAGTTTGCTGAGAATCTGGCTGACTCTTACCGTATGATTTTAGCCTCTGTTCAGGCATATATGGTTAAACAGTACAATTTTACCGAGGCCTTATCGGTTCAGGTCCCCAGTAGAGACTCCATAAAATAAGCTGTAATCAGTTGGGATGTAGAAACTACATTCCAACTATCTTCCTGACGTTCCATACATATTTCCAGTTGCCCTCCTTTTTCTGATATACTTTCAAGGACGGAAAGATTATGCCTGTCCTTAACTCATATTAACTTCTGAAGTTTTTCTTGTATGTTGTCCGTTCCCTTTATGCCTATCATGGGAATAGATATGTTTTCTCGCAAAAGCCGGCGGAAAATTTTCTACAAATAATCCCATACCATTGATTTCTGCATCATTGTCCGATGTTGTTTCGACACCACAATTTGGAGAACGATTTGCCCCAATAATACCGATAACTTCAAATCCATATTTTTTATATTCCATAATATGTTGCACTACGTAATCAGCCAGTCTTGTTAGTTTCAAATTCGAGTCGTCATTTTGCATTGCTGAACGTATGCGTGTATTCTCTACCACTACCGGGCTATCAGCGCCATGAATATTTCCCCTATCAAGTCCTAAACAGCAAAAATCATTTCCATAACGCTTCATTATTTGCTCCTCCTTCTCAAAGGAAGTTCCGCACATTTCAAATCATCTTATTCTGCAGAGAGCGTCATGCAAATCAACGGCCATGTGTCCTCTTGCGGATGTGTCGATAATTCACGCACTTTGCAATAAATTGATTTATTTTGCATGATTTCATCTGTGGTAAGACATAGTGTCTTTTTCTTCTCAACGAGCTCTTTCATATTTACGGTGTCAATCCAAGTATCTTTTTGAAACGGTAATGTCAGCATATGCGCTTCCGAAAAGTAATCTACCAGACGTACAAACTGACTTTTTGATTCTTCTTGCCACAGCGCAGCGCATTCTTGATAATCTGATATACTGTCAATCTGGGATAGCCCCGGAATGATATACTGCTGCATATCATTTACAATGATGGCTTGAATCTCCTCATAGGGGGTATCCATCGGCTTGTAGTTTTTATAACCGTCAATGACATAACCCCGTATATTACGGAGCGGGTGTAACCTGCCTTGATGCGGCAAAAAGCAAGCTTCTGTAAAAGATTTGAAAAAAGTAACATCTTGTAGTTGTTCATCTGAAAGGTCAGGCGTATCTACTACGATATTCAGCCAAAAGGAAAAACCGGTAGCATTGCTGTTAAATTGGGAACTTTGAATATTTACGGTGATTGTGCAGGCTTCCTTATGAATGGAAAAAGCCTGTGTTCCCCGAAGGCTGTGAAAACCTGCTTCTTTGAGCGCCGGTTTGATAACTTGTTGAATTACTTTATTTTTCTTTTCTCGTGAAGTCATATTCTTGTACCGCTCTTTCTGTCAGTTCTTTATTGCTATCTTTGCTGTTCCTGTACCTTATGCGCCGTGATGATCGTATAGCTATAAGCGTTGACCGTAATGATACAACCGTCAACCGCTATATACCAGTTCTTTCCTTTTCTCAATATGGATGCTTCAACAGAAGATAGCCTATTTCTGCACCAATCAACAACTTGATCGGTATCCAAATCAAGGTTTCTCTTGATTCTTACTACACCCAATTCGGTCGTATGTAGCTTATCCAAATGATTCAGTAATTCGTTGTTCTGCATATTTTTCACCCCACAAAGAATTGGAGAAACAACTACATTCCGACAATCTTCCTGACAGTGTTTGCCGTTCTGATTGTCAGTTTGTCGCTGATATCCGCACGTGCCATCACCCGCCACCAGTTGGTCTTTTGATAATCCTTCCGGCTGAACGACCAGAATACCGCTGCCTTATAATTCCTAATCTTTTCTAATCCTTCCCTGGGTTCTCCGATCTCGTCCCACACTTCAGCAAATGTAGCCGGAGGCATAAAAAAAATCAGATTATCATAGATTTCCTTATTTTCATCACCCCACCAGTCAGGCGCGTGTTGCAAAATATCTTCGAGAACCTCTTTTGATATGACGAAAACCGGAATATCCAGACCAAACCACTTTTTTATCGTTGTCTCAATCTGGTCTGTAAGGCTCCCTATATTCTCTTCATCACTTGAAAAAATCACATTGCCACTGTTCAGATAGGTCTTAACCGCTCCGAACCCAAGCTCCTCAAAAACTTTCTTCAGTCCAGCCATCGGAACTTTATTTTTTCCACTTATATTAACACCGCGCAAAAGCGCAATATATCTCGTTGCTTCCTCCATGCAAATCACCATTTCGCCTTATTCTGATATACTTTCAAGGACAGAAAGATCATGCTTGTCCTTATCCCTTAGCTCATAACCCGAGTGAAAAATTTTTTGTCCTTTCAAAGATATACAGGGAATTGTTCTCCCCTCAAAAACAGCACTACCAAAATAGTCCTTCTCAAACTCGTACCAGCCGCCTTCCAAATCGGCTTGTTTTGACGTCCCGTCATCATTCAAAACAAATGGATGGATGTCCAAATAACCGTATTCATCGCTATATAATTCTATTCTAACAGGTTTCCAATCCGTCTCTACTTTATAACCATGCTCCGAAAGTATATCTAATAGCCTTTCTGTATATTGAGCGTCAAAGTTGATATCAATATCTCTATGATCCCTTGTCTGTTTACCCGCCAATAGATCAACGCCCCAGCCACCGTCCACCCAATATAGTATTCCCATATTTTCAAACAGGCTAACGACTGCCATCAAGTCTTCTTTTGTTGCCGTTTCTTTTTTATCCATGCAACTCCTCCTTTTCCAATTCTGAAGCTACCAATCATATTTTTTGATATTCACGGTAGCAACCGCTGTTTGGTTCGGCTCTCCTGTAACAAGGTCTTGAGGTGCAGGCACGAACATCATAAATCCGTCCATGTTTGTCCTTATCCCTTAACTCATATTAACTGCTGAAGTTTTTCTTGTATATTGTCCGTTCCCTTTATGCCTATCATGGGAATAGATATGTTTTCTCGCAAAAGCTGGCGGAAAATTTTTTCTACAAATAATCCCATACCATTGATTTCTGCATCATTGTCCGATGTTGTTTCGACACCACAATTTGGAGAACGATTTGCCCCAATAATACCGATAACTTCAAATCCATATTTTTTATATTCCATAATATGTTGCACTACGTAATCAGCCAGTCTTGTTAGTTTCAAATTCGAGTCGTCATTTTGCATTGCTGAACGTATGCGTGTATTCTCTACCACTACCGGGCTATCAGCGCCATGAATATTTCCCCTATCAAGTCCTAAACAGCAAAACTCCGGACAGGGCATTTGGACAATACCAATATCGGCATTTAAGAAAAAATCAACAACATCTTTATTTGCTGCCGGATAAATCGCCGTTCCATCTGAAATGGAATTTTGATTTAAAAAGCAATGTGCAACAAAAACAACCTTTTTACTTCTTCCATCATTGAACATAGTATATACTCTCACAAATTCACAAATTTTAATTATTATTAACTCGAAAGTCAGTGTATGATTTGTTCCAATCACTTTTACCAATTTCCACTGTGGAACTGTACCGTCATCGCCCTAATACTTTTCGATTGAAATAAACGGAGGAAAGGTATCGGAGCTATCGTTACGCCGCATAGTTTTTGAGTCCACATCAAAACACTTGCCGTTGTATTCATAGTGTAGCTTATTAGCTTTAACATAAAAACGATGTTCCGATTGAAATGCAACGGGCTTAAAATGCCCTTCTTGTATCGGCTGATCCCGATACAAGACCTGATCTTCCGATAACTTCAGCACATCATTTTCAAGACGCACATCATAAATTCCACTTACGATAGCCTCTGCTGCCACATTTTTCCCTGAAGCTGAAATGAAACGAAAACAGCCAGTCAAACTATTCGTGCTTTTTCGCTCCGCCAGTTCAAATCGGAACAGGGATACACCACTGAAATCTTTTCGCAATTTTTCCCGTTCTCCATCCTTTCCCATGAGCCATATCTTCTCATTAGATACAATAAACATATCCAACTGAAATCCGCTCTGAGAATATTTTAGATTAGAGAAAGATATTTGATCTGAGTAAACGCCCTGTAACGCACCATTTTCAAGTTCGTAAACTAATTCCTTTGTAAACAGCGTTTTGCCATCCACATTCGCTTCAATGAAGTTGATGATTTCTTTCATTAGCACCCGACCATCCTTTCAATTTAAAATACACCTTTTTATGCCAAGAACGCATAAAAGCAACTTACAATTTTCAAGCCACACAACTTCTTATTTTCTTTCCCGCTCATCTACACGGCAACTTTTCTAAATCCCCGCCAACCTCTATGAGATGCCCCTCCAGACCTCTGTTATGTTACACTTACCGACAAACATGAAGTTATCGCATTACACAAAGTGTTTTCGTACCATCGTCGAGTAATTGTCGTATTGCTGAAAACCATACCGTTCATAAAATGGAATCGTTTTCGGGTCAGACGGCATGACCTTTACATACAAAAGATTTTCAAAGCAGCTCATAATCTGTTTCATCAATTCATCTCCAATATGTAGCCCCTGATATGCAGGGTCTACCAAAAGATAATGTAAAAAAGCAACCGTTTCCCCATCATCTAATGCACGAACAAGACCTACCAGTTTGTTTCCATCCCATGCCGAAATTACATGAGAGGAATTTTGCATTGCACGAACAAGTTTTTCTGGATAATTTCCAGATTCCCATTTGACAGACATAAACAATTCTTGCAACTCTGCAGCAGTAAAAACTTTTGTTTTCTTATACTCGATATTCATAAATTGACCTCTTTCAAATATCGTAATATATAAGAGTGGGGAAATTATCCCCTATTCTTATTTTTCGATTTCACGTTTCAAAATTATATTGCTCCTATCATACCTGCTTCAAATAAAGTTTCAAATGTATTTACTGCACCTCCATGCTCCACAATCCTCCCATCAACTACCTTATCAACATTAATGCCAGTAAATACCAATCGTTTGTTGGTTGGCTTCATTCCTAGCCATTCACCATTATATGTACCCTCCATTACAAATTCAGAGATGACATAATCACCATCACAAAATTGCTTAATAATCTTCATCTTATAATCGGGATATGTCTGCTTTGTTGCTTGTATGTGTTCTTTCATACCTTCAACGCCAACTGGAATCAGTCTTTCTCCCATTTTCACACAACATTTTTCATGGACAAACTCTGCTACTTTTCCAATTTGATTTTCAGATATGATAGTTTCATAGAAATATTTTATTTTCTCCACTGAATCCATTGTCCTACCTCTCAACTTTCCACTAGTTTATTCCTTCACCACGTATTAGGTATTCAGAAGTTTGGTCAAATCCTCAATAGAAGCATCCTTCTTCACAGAGACTTCTTCCATAGTCATACCTGACGCCAGAAAATACCTGAGCACCATATTCATATCCTCGCCAACCTCTATGAGATGCTCGTCCAGATCTCTATTGTGTTACTTACCGGCAAATTTGAACTGATGAAAGAGGGTCTATATTGAAATCCAGTATCGTTGAATAATTCCACTTTCACTAAGCCCTACTGTATCAGGGATTTCTTTTTCCAACACGCCCCCATTTTTTACAATCGTTTTTTGTGATGCTTCATTCTTTTTATCGCATGTTAGTAAAACTTTGCTTTCTCCAAACTCACGACAGATAGGTAAAATCAATCTTAACATTTCGGACGCATAGCCTTTCTGCCGTTCCGATGGACGAACACTATATCCGATATTACCTCCAAAATTAAGGAGGAAGTCGGATAATGGGTGTCGAAAATCAATCATGCCAACAACATAGTTATCTTTTTTTCGTATAGCCAAAAACACTTCTGATGGAACATATCCGTCCTTGTATTTTGCTTTTAATCTTGCTTCAAAATCAATCCATTCCTCAAATGATTGTACATTTTCAAGACCAGCACAACCGTCAAAACTATCTCCATTTTGTGACATTTCTTCTTTATATGACATAACTTGGTCTGCATATTGTTTAGACGGTCTGACTAACAATATTTTACACATCGCACTTCTCCCTCCAAAATCCCGATTGTTTATTCCCTTACCATATATTAGTTGTTTAGAAGTTTTGTTAAATCCTCAATGGATACGTCCATTCTCACAGAAACTTCCTCCATTGTCATGCCAGAATCCAGGAAGCGCTTTATCACCATTTTCATATCCTCACCAACCTCTATGAGATGCCCATCCAGATCGTAGAACCGGATCACACGCTGTCCCCAACTATGCTCAATGACTTCTCCCAAATATTCAATGCTCGAGTATGCTTTCAGCTTATTCAGGAAACCGTCAAAATCCTGTTCCTCAAAGACGATTTCCGCGTTGTTGGATTTCTTCAATACCTTTTCTTTTGGTATACTTACAAGCCAGTCAAAATCCTGCTGTAATGCCAGACCGCAGGTAAAAGCGATATTTCTTCCGTAATCCTGATAGACTTCTAACCCGAACAGTTCCTCATAAAACTTTCTTGCGGCGCTGATGTCTGCTACCGATATAACTGTACATACATACTTCATATAAACACTCCTCAATCTATAGCTGTTCTTTATTTCTGATAAAGCCTTTTGTATAGCACACAACTAAATGAAATTATACTGCTTCCTTCTTTTTATAGCCATACTGCCCAATCTCCATAGTCAAATGTACCGCTGCCGTGATGTAATTTACCATCTTCCCGTAACTGCCTGAACACATTTCTCATTCTGATTAAAATCTCCGGCTGAATATCCAAACTATGATGCGCAGGAAAAACCTTTTTGACCGGAAGCTCCGAAATCTTTTCAAGAGAAGCAAGGTATGCGTCCGGGTCTGTTGACGGATAATAGGCAAATAAAGTGTCCTTGTAAACCAGGTCTCCGGTAAACAGATAACCTCTGTCTGATTCCCAGAAACACATATGCCCCGGAGCATGGCCCGGTGTATGCAATACCTGTATATTCCGTCCGCCTAATTCAATGTTCTCTCCATCCTCCAGTACCTTTGTTGGCGTCCCCTGGAAAAACTCATAAGTGCCTGTATCGTAACCGTCTGGTAAATCGCAGCGGTCTGCCACCATCTCTCTGATTGTTTCTATTGTCAGAGGAAACTCACCGTTCAGCCAGCTCAATTCTTCCGCATGGGCATAAAAGTCCGGAAAAAACTTATGCCCCCCAATATGATCCCAATGAATATGGGTGGCAACAGCCGTAACAGGCTTATTTGTCAGCTTCATTACTTCATCATAAATATTGCAGATTCCCAGACCCGTATCAATCAATAAGCTACGGCTGGAGCCATTTAACAGATAGCAATGCGTCTCCTCCCAATGCCGGTATTCGCTGATAATATATGTATCTTCATCAATCTGATCAATCGTGAACCATTTATCCATTTGCAAGCATACCTCCATAATTAATATCTGATTCCCTTTGCAGAACATCACTTATTTTTCTGCCAAAGGGCGTTTATTACTTTCACTCATTAATATTATTTACTCTTTTTCCGTCTCTTCCTCTACAGGGCACCACGCCTCTCCAAATTTTATATCCCTGAATAGAGCGGCAAGACCTGTAATTTGCTTGAGACGCAAAATTTCATCTCTATCCATTCCCAAATGCTTTGAGATCCAGGCGTCTGATCGCCCAAACTCATGAAGTTCCTTTACGATGTTGCTCATCAGATCCACATCGTGAGTGCCTCGTGCCCTGTTATGGCGAACGGTGCTGGCCATACGTTTATCAATCGGTTTCTCAATGACAGAAACCGGCAGCAATCCTTGTTCTCTCTCGTAGATATCCGGATGATCCATCATCACCTGATACCGGTGGAAACCGTCCACAATCAGATAAATATCCTGCGATTTTACATAATAGCATACGACCGGCATCGTATATCCGTCTTCTTTGATGCTCTCATAAAGCAGCCTCATTTCCGGCGGAGCAACCTTATTTGGATTGTAGTTATTGGGCCGTACCTTCTCTATTGGAACAGCTATCACATTATAAACTGGGCTTTTATACTTCATAATCAAATTCCTCTATGCTTTTGTATTTACGGCGTATCATATCCAACCGTTTCTGTTGCTGCCGTGTCATCCCAAATCCCATGAAGCGGCAGATATGGTCATTTTTCAAAATGCAGTAACACATCCGCTTCCAGCTGGGGATATCCTTTGTGGATTTGATATCGTCTGTGTGATCCGGTATGGGTCCCACAAATACAATCCGTGATTTTTGGTTCAATGTATAATTGGAAACACCGTTTCGTCTGATTTGATACCCCTTCTCCTGAAGCTCCTGAATTACAGACTCGTCCAACCCACCGCCTGTCCCATGCCAGAACTGGATAGAGGTATTGAATTTCTTAGCGTAGTTATTCCGCAGCCTTTTGGGCAGTGTATCCAATAAAAACTTCGTATAAGATTTCCACGTATGCCCCTCTGGCAAAGTAATATTCCGGTAGCCCATCGCTTTGCTCTTTCCATAAATGGAAGCGAAATTTGCGCCTTGTACACGTCCTACAAGCTTGCACCAAATCTCCGGGTCTATGACGCGGTATAGATTTAGGGCATCCTTCGCATAGTCATTAAACGGGGAGGCCACACGCATCTGCGAGGGCTTCAATCCAGCCATATAATAGAGATCATACAGGCGGTTATAGTCATAACCAAATAAATAGGTGGCGTGCCATACATCATCCGTAGACCAGTCGTATAAAGGGGAGGCACACCAGACATCTTTAAACTGTTTGCTGATCCAGCAGGTATCCTTATAGCCATATTTTTTATTCAAAAACCCGCTGTACCGCTGTAAAGATTCATCTGCCCGCATTCCAAGCAGGCATACTGTTTTTCCGCCGTCATGGGCGTCCCGGTACCAGCGCCCGAATTGTTTTGCCAAATCTTCCTGGTGCATCCGGTAACGATATGTAGTCATTCTATTATTTTCCAGATTGATGACATATTCTTTTTGTGGCATCTCCCGGACCCAGAGTTCCTTCTTCGTATCATCCCATGGATACCAGTACATCTCATAGCTGCTTAATGCGGTTCTGGTGGCCATGGGCAAGCAGACCCAATAAGGCTCAACCTGATCCTTGATCCGTTCAAAGGTGCGTTCCACATACTCAGTCGTCACCGTATACTGTGCCTCAAAGTCCTGATGAAACACGCCAATGGCCCTTTCCGGATAATGCTGATTCCGATAATCCAGAACCAGATTGAGCAGCAAACCGCTGTCCTTGCCTCCGGAAAAAGAGACATAGATATGCTCAAACTCCTCAAAGAGAAAATGCATCCGCGCTAAAAACGCATCATAAACATTCATATGCAGATACTCTCTTACCAAAAATACACCTCTCTTCTTCTGTCCTTTCCAAGAACCGGATACATTTCGATGAACTCACTTCGATTCTCAATTCCTCACTATCCATTAATGAACGATGTCTGTATCCAAATTCTCACTTTTTCTTTCGCAGTTTCAAGTCAATATTATTCTTTTCTGCTGCCGCCTTCAGCAACCATGCAGCAAAAGTACTTTTTTCTTTGAGCGTCAGTGTTTCCAAATCGGATCTGTTCTCAATTTTTCTAAGTACCTCTCTCAGTTCATGAATCTTCAGAAGGTTTACTGCAACACAAAATAAGGTCTTTTTACGGCCATCATTATATCCTGCAAGAAGAACGCCCAGTATTTCTACCTTTTCTTCCTGCTCTGCATTGTAAGCTTCAATCCCAATCTGGCGGGCCTTCTCTAAATCGCTCTTCTGGTTTCGATGTGAAATAAAAGAATCAAATTTGTCTATCTTCTCGTATTTTTCGCAGGGGTATTCATTGCATTGAAAGCAATACTCTATCCCATTATGTTCCATACTGCACCTTGCTATTTTACATGAGTGATTTTCCTCACCACAACCACAACCGAGACAATTTTTATTCAAATACATAGGGCAAAGCCCACAATTCAATCCACAGAGAGAAAATAATTTATTTTGTCGATGGAATCCTTTCATGCTGCCTCCCTAAACGGTTTACACACCTGTGTTTCCCTCTTTCCTTGTTTTTTATCATTGTAACATCTCCTGTTCTGCCAGGCAATTCCCTATAAAGAGAAATTACCTAATACAGACTGAATAAACGGCTGAGAAAAAAACATTACTACGACAACCGTTGCATATAAAAGATATAACTCACGTTCCTTGCAGCCAAGCCAGTTTAATTGTGGAAACCGTTTAATAATCAATCTGCCTATTAAATATCCTATCATTGTACCTGCCACATTCGTTATCACGTCATTTATATCGGTTGCGCGAAACGTAAATATCTGCAGTATTTCAATACCCAGTGATGTCATCAGGCCCAAGCCCACTGTTTTCATCATGCTTCTGTATTCGGGCCATAAGCATGGGACAAATATACCTAATGGGATAAAAAGCAAAACATTCAGATAGCTGTTCGTTATATCGTTCAGCATACCATAAAAAGGAATAAAATTATAAGACCAACCGATTTTAATTCCTGTCACACTGGGAAACCCCACCAAAAAGCACATTGCAGTCAAATATAATATAAAAATAATATAGGCTGCCGTCTTTTTTATGTTATGAAATATAAATATTTGATATAAAAAAAGAATCGGTATCAGTATCGCTGATGCAGCCGCAGTTTCTATCCCTGTTGTATATATTCTATACATAAACATCTCCATATGCACATCCTGTCTCTGTATTAAATAGATGTATCTTTTCCGGCTTTAGCCGAATATATACCTCCTGCCCGGCCCGGCCTGAGAAATCCGCGTCTGTTACCATCGTCATATCCGGTATATCGGCCCCGGTGAGGAAAACTGCCGCTTCGCGCCCGGTATTTTCTAAAATGCTGATTTTCATCCGCACTGCATGAGGATCGTCCGGTGCAGCCGGCACAATGTGTTCCGGACGGATACCTGCCTTAATGGGCCCCTGCAGTCCTCTTGCGGCCAGACCGCTTTTACCCATCGGAATACGGGCATTTCCCAGGGTCAGATAATGTTGTCCGTTATTTGAAATAAGCTCTGTGTCCCACACATTCATATTGGGTGAGCCTATGAACCCAGCAACAAACAGATTCGCCGGATTTCTATATATTTCCTGCGGTGTTCCAAATTGCTGTAAAACACCGCCGCTTATTACGGCGATGCGCGTCCCCATCGTCATTGCCTCCGTCTGATCATGGGTGACATATATGGTTGTTACCCCCAGCTCCCGTTGGAGCGTTATAATCTCCCGGCGCATTTCTGTGCGGAGCTTCGCATCGAGATTGGCTAACGGCTCATCCATGAGAAACAGTCCGGGTTTTCTTATCATGGCCCGCGCAAGGGCAACACGCTGGCGCTGACCGCCGGACAAGGCCCCCGGTTTCCTTTCAAGCAGAGCATCCAGCTCCAGCTTTTGCGCCACTTCTGCTACCCTTTTCTCCCTTTCCGTTTTGCCGATATGCTGCATTTTAAGGGGAAAAGCAATATTATCTTTTACTTTCATATTGGGATAAAGGGCGTAATTTTGGAATACCATGGCAATATCGCGGTTCTTTGGCGGAACCTGGTTCACAGTCCTGCCGTCCATAATGACCTCTCCGCTGCTTATACTCTCAAGTCCTGCAATCATGCGCAGCAGCGTTGTCTTTCCGCAGCCGGAAGGGCCTACAAATACTATAAATTCCCCTCTCTTTATTTCCATATCCATATCCTTAACAGCATGAACATCGCCCGGATACCATTTATTCACTTTGCTTATCTGCAGATCGCCTGCAAAATTCCTGTTTTCCATATATTAATCCCCTGTGTTAATCTTTCATTCCGGAAGATATAATGCCCTGCTCCAGATATTTCTGCCCGGACAGGAATATCAAAAGAGGAGGCATCAGTGTAATCAGTGATGCAATTAATGATACCCCGGCGTTATCCGCCGTGATGTTTGACATATATAATGACAGCGGCCAGAGCGCCTGGTTTTTTAAGAATGCCTGAGGCGCTTCTATTGCGTTCCAGTATTCCAAGAAGCCCAATACCACAGCCGAGAGAATGCCCGGTGCTCCCAGCGGAAGCCCAAATCGTAAAAAAGTCTGAAATGAGGAAGCCCCATCCACGGCTGCCGCCTCCATGACCGCCTCCGGTATGTCCATGAAAAAACGTGTCATGATGAATACCGGAAGCGTTGATGCCGCACCGGGCAGTATGACTGCCCACACGGTATCAATCAGGCCCAGTTTGTTCAGAACAAGATAGCTGGAAACCATGGTCACCTGAAATGGCATCAGCATCAGGACAATATACAAGGTATAGAGTATCTTTTTCCCGCGAAAATGAAACTTTGCAAATGCCCATGCCGCAGGTGCGCCCAAAAGGACATGGCCGAGTATGATTGGAAAAACCTGCCTGCAGGAATTCCAGAATACCGTAAAAAACTGGGGCGTATCCAATAATAGTTCCACATATGCCGCCAGAGTCGGATAACGCGCCATTACAGGCCATACAGCCGTTCCTCCCCTGCCCTCCAGGACAGGCGCAAGATTTTCAGACAGCTCTGCCCCTCCCATAAAGGTACCGGATATCAGCATCCAAAGAGGCAGCCATATAAAGACCGAAATCAATACAAGGGGCAAGCCAAGAAGCCATTTTTTCATATCCTATCTCCTCTGTTCATAATTTTTTGCAGCAGCAGTATTAAAATAAATACCAGAATTGCCATCATCACAGCTCCGGCACACATTTTATCCACATCCAGATTGCCGTACCAGTTATTGAATAAGTGCTGAAGCATGTAAATACTGTCATCCGGATAACCTCCCGCAATCAGATAAGCCTCCCTGAACACCTTAAAGGAATTGAGCAGCGACAGCACGGTAATGGTAAATAATGTGGGCATAAGATTGGGAAGCGTAATCCTCACAAACCGCTGGAAGCTTCCGGCGCCGTCTATCTGAGCCGCCTCATATAATGCCGGATTTATGGCGCTGAGTCCTGACAGCCACAGCACCATATCATATCCGAAATTCTTCCACAGATAAGCAAACACCAACACGCCAAAG
Organism: Eubacteriales bacterium; assembly: GCA_030524715.1. GTDB lineage: Bacteria > Bacillota > Clostridia > Lachnospirales > Lachnospiraceae > Blautia_A. The sequence continues at coordinate 70,988 of JAUNGB010000001.1, forward strand.
GCGGCCTTACTTCCAATCCAGTCAACCGGAACCAAACCCCAAAGTGCAGTAAATGCATTGAGAAGTCCATTTTTATGAAAAATCACACGCCACAAAAGAACAATCGAAGCAACGGGAACCGCCATGGGTACAAGAAACGAGGTCTTGAAAATGCCGCGCTTTTCCCTGAAGGAGGCCAGCATCAGGGAAACAGCCAGGGAAAAGAGTAACAGAAGCGGTATGCAGACTAAGATAAATTTGGCTGTATTAGCTGCCGCCAGCTGAAACGCATGGTTCCTCAAGACTGACAGATAATTTTGAAATCCCACAAACCGGTCACCGGCAGCCAGGAAAAAGGAACGGCGCAGAGCGTCCAGCATAGGAATCAGCACCATAATGCTCACGAACAGCAGGCTCGGCAGCAAAAACAGCCATGGTACCATTTGTTCCCGGATCGGAACACTGTATTCACGTTTTTTCTTCATCCATAATCCTCCCTTCACGGACATCGGCGGCAAGTGTTTCTTTCAGACAGTAAAAGAGAAAATCCACACATATCCAAAGACATGGCAGAAGATACATCGCTTTGCAAAAGGTCATATTGTGAGCAGAGGCTATCTTGAATGAAATCAGGCAAAGTGTCAGTGTATATGCCGCACAATAGAACATCATTCTTTTGTAAGAGCGTATGGATACCAGCATTGCTGCGGCTGCCGTAAAGGCAGAGGCACACACAGAAAGCAGCACTGCCATAAATGACGAGGTCCAAAGCTCCATATCCCGGAAGGCAGGCCCGGCCGCCATCCAGGAGACCATATTTTTCCCCTGCTCCTGAAACAGATTTCCCCAGAACTCAAAATCAGACCACATTGTGGGGACAAACTCGGAAGGAAACTCAGGCAGATCCATACAAAACCATAATACGGCCAATATACCGAAAGCGATTAAAAAATAAACAGCCAGCAGTAGGGGATAACGGCAAAGCCTTTTTCCATGCCTGGTCACGCGCCCAAGGATACCAATTGCCAGAATGATCGCAGGGAGCCGGAGTATCATTCCAAGTACCCATGCAAATAATGTCAGGTCAAGGATCCGTCCCTCCGGAAAACCTGCCGATGAGAGATACTGACCGGCCCTCTCCCCTGCTCCCGGACCTGTAAACGTCAGCTGCATATTGGATAAGGGTTCTTCCGATTCCGCCTGCGCCTGTAAGAATAACCTTGGTTCTTCCTCCTCAAATATGCCGCGGACATAGAACTGCTTTCCTACCGCCTTTACCGGCATCCCAATCACATTGGTACTTCCCCACAGGGAGAATGCCAAACCGGTACTGACGGCACATCCAGACGCATCTGATCTGGCCGGATAAGCGCCGTCAGTCAACATGGAAGAAGATATATCCTCGCAGTCTCCAAAGACGTCAACAACATCCGCCTTCATCTTCTTTTTATCTGAAGCCATTATCTCCTGTTCCGGGTATATCTGCCATAAGGTGACCTCCGGCTGGTTTCCTGCTCCATCCTGCCTTGCATACGTCTGCTGCCTGATAAGCTCTGAGGGGCTGACACAGCCCTTTTCCCATTTAATGCTCACACTTGTACAGTGACTGATGGCCGTACTATAGAAAGAACAGGCGAAACACCAAAGAACCGCTGCCAGTAATGCTGATATTGTCAGCGCCCGGTAATGGGCAAACCTGTTAATTTTCAATGCGGACCCTGTCTCCTTCCGATATAATCTTATTTGAGCTTATAACTACCTGATCCGAATACGTAAGCGCGCCATCAACATACATCATCTGACTGTCTCTTTCCTTGACTGTTATATCTACCCTTGCAATGACCCATTCTGTTCCCAGTACAGAGCTTTGTTTGCGGAGTACGAATACGTGGTCCCCGCTGGAATCACTTCTGAGTGCGGTAAGAGGCAGACAATTTTGATACGTCTCGCTCTTTCTGCTCAGAAAAAGCTGTGCCGGCATACCGGAAGTATAACTTCCCTCCGGCAGAACCGCAGTTACTAAAACCTGATCCGACTCGTCCGGCGTGCTGATGGAATGAATCTCCACATCTGCTTTTTGTGTGCTTCCATCCACTTTGTAATGAAGCTCTCCTTTGTCCCCGGCTGAAAAGCGGCGTGCTGAATCTTTATCCAGTTTTCCTTCAAAAACAAATCCTCTGTCAGCAGAGGAAAGTATGACTGCATCTTCCCCCTCCTTTGTTTTATCCCCGCGTTCCAGCGTCCTCACCACCGTACCAGGGGCCGGAGCCAAAAGGCGTCCCCCATTATCCAGAATTTCCTGTAATGCAGCACGCGATTTCTCTTTATCTGACCGCTCAGATTCACAGGTAATTCTGTCAATCTCACCTTCCTTCTGCAATACCTCAGCCTGTCTCCGGGCATCTTCCAATGCTGCCTGCGCGGTCTCAACTGCCCTTCCCGCAGCATAAAGTTCTTCCTCCTCAGAATATTGGTTATCCTCTGACTCACGCCGGGCACGGTTTAACGCTTCTCTTGCAGTATCAATGGCAGCCTGGGCCTCACTGACTGCAGACTCAGTTGAAAAATCTTTTCCTTCCCTGACTGCTTCCAGCACTGTTTCTGCTTTATAAAGAGCATCTTTGGCTTTATCAATTTTACGTTTCCAGCGTCTCTTGATGGAATCCAGGTTATCGTCTGCCCTGTCATAGGACGATGAGTTATAGTCTGCTTTTGAAAGTTCCTTTTTGGCCTGGTTAAATGCCTTTTGCGCAATGGAAAGTTCTTCCTCCGCCTCCTTCAGCTCCTCCGTATAATCCGCGGCATCGTCCGGCTGTTTCCCTGCAATCGCTTCCTTTATTTCGCTGACTCTCAGATTTGCCATATTAAGTTCATCTTTCGCCTGCTCATACGCTTCTAATGCCTGCTGATAACTATCCTCTGAATCATCAAGATTTTCTGATTCCTCATCCAGCGCCTGTTCTGCGGCACGGATGGCGTCCTCCGCGTCCTCCCTTACATTTTGCAGGTTTTCCCTCGCTTCCTTCACAAGCGCTTCTGCCTTATTAATAAGATTCTTTTCCGCATCTGCCAGTGTTTCTTCAAGCCTTGTATAATCTTCTTTCAGCCGCATCTCTGCCCTGGCATACTTTGCAGCAATGCGCTCATACGCCTTTTGGGCATCCTCCAGCGTACGCTGTGCCTCAATCACATCATTGCCGCCATTGTTTGATGAAATATCCAATTTAAGATTAAGGATACGGATTTCTTCTTCCAGTTTCTTAATCCGTTCTTCTGCGGCAGGGACATCAAATTCTATCAGCGCTTCGCCTTTTTCTACTGATTTGCCCTTCCCTGCATTGACGGAAACTGCCTTAAGGCCATCCGGAAGACTAATCCCTTTCTCCGATGACGCATAGATAATCCCCTCCAATTCAGCCCTGTTCATCAGCGTTTTGCCTGCCATCGAAGCTACCGAAACATGGGCGGTAGTAAATGAATACGATACACGGGAAATAATTGTGCATACTAACATGAATGCAAAAAATCCAATCATAAGATATACAGCCATGCGCTGCACACGGTCTTCTATGAGGGGCCTGTATTTCTTTCCGGAAATAAGCATGGCCTTTTGTTCTCTTATTTTTTCCCCAATATGTAAACGCATAGCTGTACCATCTCCTATCAGGTTAATTGAACACAATCATAATGATTCTGTCTGCCAGGTAAGAACCGTCCGCCTGCTGTTTCCCGAAACACAGTACAAAATCACTGTCCCCTATCCTGTCTTTTTCACCGTCCTCCAAAGAGTAGCTGCTGCCATCCGATTTCACGGTTCCCTTTTGAAATACTGTGTCTTCTGTATAAGTAACCGTCATGCTGCCCCCATCTCCTGAAGATGAAGTGCCGTCCGCAAAGGGCGATGTATTAATCACGCACCCGGTATCCGAGCATTCGCCGGCTGTGCCGCTCAAATCAGCAGACTTCATCATGTCATTCGCATCGGCAAAGGTATCCATTGTATCTGAGTCTCCGTTCCCGGCATCATCCTGAATTTGCAGAGGCGAATCATTTTGGACCGCTTCCTCCTGCTTTTCATGGACTTCCTCCTTACCGGCAGTATTTACAGGTTTACTTTCCTGTCTCTCTGTCGCTTCAATTCTTTCTGTTTCCGTTTTTGCATTTGTCTCTGTACCTGCACAGCCGGTAACCAAAAGCATCCCCGCGCAGATAGCTGCATATATCCCCATCATTCCTCTTTTCATAAGCTGTCTTTTCATAGTTTTGGATCCTTTCCTTTGCATATAAAATTTTTACATTTGTTCATTGATATAAAGACTGGCCCGGCTCTGAATTCTTTCAGCCGCTTCCATGGCGCTCCTGGCCCCTGAAAAATATTCCCGGGCCTCCTCCAATATCAGTGATTCCAGTGTCTGATTGTCATTCTCCACATAGGCTGCGCTGTTTAAAAGCTGCTTTGTCAGCTCCACATCTTCTTTTGTTGCCTTGCCGTCTTCGTAAATCCATGTCCAGACAGATTTTCCATCCACCGCCGCCTGCGTGACCTTATCAAACGCCCTCTTATGAATCGGAAGCATCATACAGGACATCTGATGCTCCTCTGTCAATAGTGTTCTGACAAATTCCCATGCCCCTTCCTTCCGGGGGCTGGACGAGGAGATTCCAACCTTCACTTCCGGTTTGATTACGTGGTACTCACCGCCGCCTCCGGGAAGTCCAAGAAATTTCAGGTTCCCGTTGTAGTAATTTCTGTACTGGGTGATGTGGTAAACGCTCAGCACAGTCTCATAGGCTGCTGCATAGCTTTCGCTCATCTCCGTTCCTCCAAAGCCATTCTGGCTGCTTTCCTGTATCTTACCGGCAAATTCCAGCATTTTTACAAATTCAGGTGAATCAAAGGAGCATTTGCCCAGGTTCCAGTCAATAAAACTGCCATCTGTCTGAAGCATGATTTTCAGGAAGGAAGCACCAGACAGATTGTTTATGGAATTGGCTCCGTAAGTATCAAGGACCTTTTCCAGCTCCTGAATGGTCCAGCCATTGTTTCCATCCACAATATCTTCACCGGCCAGCATAGTGGATATGGCTGCTCCGTCCGTAAGATAGGGCAGCTTTCCATCCAAGCTGATAGCTTCAAAGACATTTTCAAAGTAATCCTCTTTCCTGATTTCCGGATCATGTTCCATATATGGATAGAGATCTTCTAAAAGCCCTTTGCTTTGATAAATCTGTACAGACAAATTACTCATATCCAGGATATCCGGCATATCACCGGAGATGATACGTGTATTAAGATTTATAATGGCATTATCCCATTCCTCGTTGGAAACATTTTGTGCATACGGAAAATACTCTGTCAGCTCAACCTTATACCTGTCGTTTGTTTTGTTAAAATCAGATACGGCCTGGACAAGGCCGGGGGTCGCGCTCAGGCTCACCATACTCAAAATCTCCCTCTCATCCGCCCCCTTGGTCAGAACCGCCATTTCATACGATAATACCTCAGTCTGATTAGATGAGGCTGCCAGGACCACAAAACGCCCGTCCGTGCATTCTCCAAGATGAACCTCTGATGTGCCAAGTCCCATATCCGACCAGTTAAAGACCGGGCTGCCTTCCTGCGCGCCCGCTGCATAACCATATAAAACCGAAGAATCAAACCGGTAGAAATCTTTGTTCACACCTCCGTACAGCCCTGCTGTTGCGCCCAGATAGATTTTATCTTTACTCCAATCCCGGCTCTTCATGTCCACTGTCAGCAGGTCATAGTTCATACGGTCCGGGGAAGTTGCACAAATACCAATCTGTCCCCCGGCAGTCGTTGTGGTTGTCATAAGATTTCCCTCATAGTCGAGAGAAAATAAGAAACTGCCGTCATTGTCGAACAGATAGATCAGCGTATTTCTGCCTTTAGCAGCCACACAGATATTTCCCTCTCTATCAATGCTGAGGAACAAATCTCTTCCAACTGCCGATATGACTGAGGTGTCCATCACACCTGCCAGGTCAACCGACTGAACCAGTGAACCGCTGTTGTCAAATTTCCTTAAACTATAGACACCGGCCTGTTCCAGGCAAACCGCCCAGATACTGTTGTCCGGGGCAAAGCCAAAATCCAGAAGCGAAACTGAGGCGTCCAGCTCCAGATTCTGCTTCAAAAATTTACCGTCATCAATGTTCATTGCTGCCAGATAGGACGTGCCATCTTCCTCCAGACAGCACATATAGGCCATATCATCTTTGAGCAGAAGTCTTTCGATTCCTGTCACTGAGTCCGGAATATCAAAAAAGTCTGCAACATAGGAAGAATCCGGCTGCACGGCATCCATGCGGTTCCCGCAGGCTGTTATGGTAAAAATCAGTGCTGTTGTTCCCAGTATTGTAAAAATCCGTCTTAACTTCTTTCTCACAGCCACCTCCATACTCTAAAATTACCTCCTTTCATATAAAAATTGCCTGCTCTATCAGGCAGTTTAAGCATACCATTGATGAGCAGGCAATTTTTTAATTTGAGATAATTGATTTTCTATGGAATGGTAAATGAATGATTAAGAAATTCCTAAGGCGATATACTCCTCTTTCTAAGATTTATCAGTTCAAAAACATTATTCATAATCTCCTTATCCCGTACTTCTAACATCAGCCATTTCTGTCCGTTACCAGTTTTTGCATCTCTGAATACTTTCTGCACATAGTCAGAAAATAACGGCATTAATAATTCTGCCTCCGTAAGTTCACGGCTTCCTATCACCACAAGAGCGATAAAATAACCCTGCATTGGGTAACAGGTACAAAGAGATTTCCCGCTTTTCTTGTATTTAATATTCCAGCCTGGCTGCATGGAACAGCGGCTGTAATCCATATAAGGCTCAATCCGGTAAGCGGACCGGATGCGGCTGTCAAACTCTGCCCATAACGGATTGTCAATATACTCCGCTATTTGCTTCAGAGATGGAGCATCGCCGTTTGTATAAAGCATATTCCAATCCATCCCAATATCCCTCCTACTCTTTTTTTTCCAACGGTATGGGCTTGACCCAAATTTCCATACAGGCCATATCCTTTAGGTCACGATAATACTTTTCTGCTGAAAAAGGCTCCGTTGTTAAGCTGTGATGCGGCAGCCATGTACCAAAAAGGTATTTTCCACCCTGATTCAAGGCAACCGTTACCAAATCCTCAAAACTTTCTGCTTCAATCCTGCAAACGATGTATTCTCCCGCAGGGAGTTCTCTCTTTACAAAGTCTCCCTGCTGTTTATGCGGGATATTTCGAACAAGACCGCCCGCAAAATACGTGAAAAGGCCCTGTGCCGTATCTTCCGTATGGGACATTCCCATTTCCACATTAGCATCGACGTCTTCTGCGATTAACGTCTTCTCCATATGGTAGCGTTTCCAGAGCTGTCCCGGCACATCTACACCTGTGCTTTCACCAGCCGGAATCTGTTCGGAAATACGGACTTTTGTTTCAAAGCCGAGGTAAACTTCCGGTTCCGCCAACGTTTTTCTCTGGATTTCCAAGACGATATTTCCTACCACCAGCGGAACCCCTTCATCTACTAAGACGTAATTCATGGAAACTTCCGGCTTGTCGAATGTGTTGAGCATTGGTAAATCTCTCCTGTACTCTTCGGGTGTGATTCCATACGTTTCCTTGAAGGCCCGCGTAAAATTTGCATGGCTTGTAAAGCCATAGTCCAGGGCAGCGTCAAGTATTCTCTGTTCGGAATTACCCAGATTTTCAATCACCTTTGCCAGGCGGCGGAGCTTCACATATTCCTGAACCGGTTTATTTACCAGCCGCTTGAACAAACGCTGAAAATAGAAAGGGGACAGGCCGGCAATATTTGCCAGTTCCTCCGTATAAATTTCTTCTGTTAAGTGTTCCTCGATAAATGTTAAGGATTGTTCGATTGCTTCCCATGCGTACATTGTTGTACCTCCTGTATTTGATGTTCACATTATATCATCTTATTTTTTACCGGGCTTATCACACAATGCGCTTTTTTTCAGGAAATCGCTAGGGTACTGCGGCATTTTTTTCAATTACTTTAGATAATAATTGACAATGCGGGCCATAAGTGGTATATTCTATATGACTATATTAAATATTTAGTCATAAGGAGGTGATAAAAGTGCCACGCTTTACTGAAAAGGAAAAAGCATTTATTAGTGATAAACTACTGGCCGAAGGCGAAAAACTTTTTTCCCTGCATGGATTAAAGAAAGTGACTGTTGATGATTTAGCTGTTGCCGCCAATATTTCCAAAGGCTCCTTTTATGCGTTTTATCCCAGCAAGGAACACCTGTATATCGAAATCAACTTTCAATTACAGCAGAAACTTTTTGAAAATATTGAAACAGTGGTGAAGAAGAAGCATTATCCTACGCAAAAGGCTTTAACCAAAGACGTCATTATGATGAGTCTTACCGGAATCATTACTTCTCCCATCCTGTCGCAGATTGATTTATCCATAATGGATTATCTGCAGCGAAAGTTGTCCCCTGATATTTTCAGTAACCATATGTACAATGATATCCGCATATTGGAAATGTTGCAGCAAATGGGAGTACAGTTTACCGTTCCTCATACTGTATTGATTAAATCTCTATATTCTGTGTTGACCTGCCTGGAGCAGTTCAGGGAAGATGAAGAATTAGAACATATACAAACACTTTTAGTTGATGGTATCGTGGAACAGGTTGTTAAGAAATAGCAACACTTGTTTGGTTATTTGGCTGACAGGTAGCCAAACATTTTTTTAATCTTCATATGACTATATTTTATTAATCGTCATATATTCAAAAAGGAGGAAGTAAAAATGATTGAAGTCAACAAGTTATGTTTCAGCTACACAAACAAACCTTTTGTCGAAAATGTGAGTTTTCACGTAGGACGGGGGGAAATCTTCGGTTTTCTGGGGCCCTCAGGCGCCGGTAAATCAACCATACAAAAAGTCCTGACCGGTCTTAACACAAGATATAAAGGGAGTGTAAAAGTAGCTGGAACAGAAATCCGCGAAAGGACTAACAGATTTTACGAGCGTATCGGCGTTGATTTTGAGTTTTCCACCTGTTATGAGAAATTCACCGCACGCGAAAATCTGAACTACTTTGGTTCCCTGTATGACCGGCCGCTCCGTTCCACTGAAGAACTTTTAAGAATGGTGGGGCTGGAAAATGACGGTGATAAAAAGGTTTCCGATTTTTCAAAAGGTATGCGTTCCAGGCTGAACTTTATAAAAGCCCTGGTCCACAATCCGGATATTCTTTTTCTTGATGAACCCACCAGCGGCCTTGATCCTACCAACAGCAGGCTCATGAAAGATATTATCCTTGCCGAGAAAAAACGCGGGAAGACGATTATTATTACCACGCACAATATGTTTGACGCAACTGAACTGTGCGATCAGGTTGCTTTTATCGTATCAGGAAAGGTCAGCGCCCTGGATACCCCACATAAACTTATCATGTCAAGAGGCGCTGCTAAAATCCGGTACTCTTATTTTGAAAATGGAGAAAAGACGGGTGAATGCATGCTTACACAAACTGCGGATGATAAACGGCTAAATGAACTAATCCAAAGCAACAGTCTTCGCTCTGTCCACAGCAGTGAGCCGACATTAAATGATATTTTCGTGGATATAACAGGGAGGACGCTGCAATGAAATTAAGAAGATTAGTCTGCGGCGATATCCACTTCCAATGGAAATATGGCTTTTACTTTATTTATTTTGTTTTGACGGTGATTTATGTCTTCGGCATTACAGCTTTACCGGATAACTGGAAACACAATGCAGCCGCAATTATGATTTATTCCGATCCGGCGGCCATGGGGCTGTTCTTCATGGGAGCGATTGTTTTACTTGAAAAAAGTCAAAAGGTACTCCATGCGATTGCCATATCGCCGGCAAAAGTATCCGAGTACATCCTTGCCAAGGTATTTTCACTGATGTTTATATCCTGCGTAGTCGCATTGATACTGGGAATTGCGGCAGGAAATAAAAACCTATCAGGTATTATAATCGGGACAGCATTAACATCATCGATTTTTACTATGCTCGGTATCATGGCTGCCACGAAGATTGCGAACCTGAATCAGTTTTTAATTGTAATTATGCCCATTGAGATTTTATGCTTTGTTCCCCCCATTGCAGGATTATTTACAGACCTGCCGGAAATTTTACGGTTCTTTCCGTTTATGGCCTGCATGAATTTAATAACAGGGTACAGTCAGAACACGTTTCTGGATTTGGTTCTGGTTCTTGCGGCAAATTTTGTATTATATCCGGCAGCACATAAGATGGTATCAAAAATGTGGCGGAGTATTGGAGGTGTGAAGATATGAAAAAAGTATTTAACAGCATAGGGCAGGTATTCCAACAGATAAAAAAGGATCCCATGATGCTTGTAGCTTGTTTCACCCCGTTTCTGGTTGGCGCCCTTATTAAATTTGGAATCCCATTGATAGAAAAAGCTTCAAAATTTTCTTTACAGCCCTATTATCCGATGTTTGACTTGTTCCTTTCTATCATGGCACCAGTGCTTCTTTGTTTTGCTTTTGCCATGATTACCTTAGAAGAAATTGATGATAAAGTTTCCAGGTATTTTTCAATAACTCCGCTTGGAAAATCAGGATATATTTTTTCAAGGCTTGGAATACCTGCAATTCTGTCAACAGTTGTTACATTTATTGTGATGGTAATCTTTTCATTGGAAAAACGGTCCGTCATCATGGTTTCAGGCTTGTCCGTTTTAGGGGCGGTCCAGGCTATTATGGTAGCCCTGATGATCATTACCCTTTCCGCTAATAAACTGGAGGGAATGGCAGTTACAAAACTGGCTGCACTTACATTACTAGGAATACCAGCCCCATTCCTGATTGATAGTTACTGCCAGTTTGCTGTTGGCTTCCTTCCATCATTCTGGGCAGCTAAAGCTGTGCAAAATGAGGCGGTTCTTTATTTTCTCATGGCTTTGGCGATAGCTTTAATCTGGTATTATTTCCTTACAAAACGTCTGTTTCAGAAGCTGGCAGGATAATGAACTTCTCCATTCTGCATAGGACGGGGCAGATGATTTAAGACAACTGAAAGGGGGTGAAGTAGGTTATGGAGCAATACTGGTGGATTATCATTGCCGCGGTTTTGATTGTCGTTGGCTTACTAAAAATGGTTATTATGAAAAAATACAATGATAAAAAGAATCCCAAAAAGCGTCCACATAATGATGAAGATTAGTCAGTTGTACATGGGCCACAGCACCCGGTCTTGTTGCGGGTGCTGAGCCATGTATGCGATAGGACGCTGTTTATACGGAAAAAGTACAATCTTAATGCCATGCTTGGCACACAAAGCCAGCGGAGCCGCCAGAAGCCGCTCCGCTTATTTGGATATTATTTTTTTCTGAAACCATTGAATCAGGGGTCCCATAAAAGCGGCAGTAATCACAGTGGCAGCCCCTACAATACTTCCAAAAGTAAAGCCCACGATGACGCAGACGAAGTCTGTGGCAACTCTGGCGGTTTTAAAGGGGATTTTACTGCCGGTTTTTCTTTCTATGATAACGGCCAGCGCGTCATAGACAGCTATTCCCATGTTGGCCTCCATGTACATAGCCGCAGCAAAAGAGCAAAGCACCACTGCCCCGACCATCATCACGATACGGACTGCCACAGGCATAAGGGCAATATCTCCTACCACTTTTGTAAACATTATAACTATGATGTCCGCTACATAACCAATCCCGGTCATATTGACTATTGTCCCAGCACCAATGCAGTCTTTTGCCTTCACAAAAACCAGCAGAAAGAGAAGAACATTCACTAATAACTGACAGGTTCCGAATTGAATCTGCAGGGCACCGCTGATGCCAAGATTCATGCACGTAAAAGGATCCGTACCCAACCTGGACATTCTGAGGAAGCCTACTGCTATTCCCATCAGAAAATTACCAATTAACATCATTTCTGCCCTGGCTGCCAAATGTCTCTTTTTTTTCACATTCATACTACTTATACTTCCTTCTTTATCCCATGCAGCACATAAATCCTAGACCAGAAATCCGTACACGTCCCGCCGCCGTCCAGGACCTGACCAGCAGATGCATCAGTAGTTATTAGGCCAGCATTCATCAGTTCTTTTCCTGAATAAGAACCGGTTATTCCCTCTATCACATAATCCATGCCAGCGTCTAGACCGCGAAGCTTTAACCTTCTGTAGGGACAAATCACGTCATTTAAAATTTTATAATAACCCATGACTGCATCTTTCCTATCATCAGAGACAACTATCCATGCTGCCAAATTTCCTTCAAAGGGACTGAGCAGGCGGTAGAACGTCCCTTTGTGAATCAGCTTTCTGTACTGCTTTGCAAATGAAATCTGCTGTTTAATTTCTTCCTGTTCCTCTTCAGACAGCTTATTAATGTCTAATTCATACCCAAAAACACCGAAATATGCCACATTTGCCCTGGTTGCCAATGGTGTGTTTCTGAACATCTGGTGATTCGGTGTGACAGACACATGAGCACCCATGCTACTTAAGGGATACACCATGCTGGTTCCATACTGAATCCGAATACGTTCTACAGCATCGCTGTTATCGCTCGTCCAGGTCTGCGGTGCATAGTAAAGCATACCCGGATCAAACCTCCCGCCACCGCTGGCACAAGATTCAAATAAGATTTCAGGAAACCGGTTTGTGAGCCTTTCATACAAATCATACACGCCCAGGATATACCGGTGGAAGATTTCCCCCTGTTGCTCTGCCGGCCAGGCACTGCTGAAACACTCGGTGATGCTCCGGTTCATATCCCATTTGATATAAGATACCCTGGCATCTGCCAGAAGGCTCTCCATCTGGCTGTAGATGCAGTCTACCACCTCTTTTCTTGAGAAATCAAGGACAAACTGGTTTCTTCCGTGGGAAACCCGGCGCCCCGGTGTTTCAATCCGGTAATCCGGATGGCTGCGGAACAGGTTGCTGTTCTCATTGACCATCTCCGGCTCGAACCAGAGACCAAATTTCATCTGACACTCTTCCTCAATTCGTTTGGATAAACCTGCAATTCCGTACTCCAGCTTATTCAGATTGGCAGACCAGTCTCCCAGCCCCTGCCTGTCGTCATTCCTCGTTCCATACCAGCCGTCATCCAGTACAAACATTTCAATACCGGCCTTCTTCGCAGTTTTTGCAATTTCCACAATGGAATCCTCATTGAAATCAAAATAAGTTGCCTCCCAGTTGTTGATGAGAATCGGACGCTCCCGGTCCCGCCAATATCCCCTGGCCAATCTTTGGCGGTACAGCTTATGGAAGGTCTGGCTCATGCCGTTTAATCCGTCTTTGGAGAAAACAATCACTGCCTCCGGAGTTTGGAATGCTTCTCCCGGTTCCAAATTCCATGAAAATCCAATTGGATGAATTCCCATGAGTACTCTCGTCACATCATAAGTATCAACTTCCGCCTGCATCAGAAAATTTCCGCTGTATACAAGGCTCATTCCAAGGGCCTCCCCCTGGAATTCATCAGCAGATGGCCGTTTTAATGCCACAAACGGATTGTGGTTGTGGCTGGAGTTCCCCCGGATGCTGCCAATGGCCTGGATTCCCTGCTGGAGCGCCCTCCTCTTTATCTGCCGTTCCCGCGACCATGCCCCGGACAGCTGAATCCATTCATAATCCTTATCCGGCAAATCCAGGCATGCGCTCATGGCCCTGGTAAGCGTTAAACGAGAGGCGCTGCAGTTTCTAATCTTCGCGCTTCTTGTGATGACCGGGTAATCCCTCATAATCGTGTAGCAGAGAATCAGCTGCGCCCCCATGAGTATATCCTCCAGAAGGATCTCCAGGGTCTGGGCTTCCCCGGGATACTCCGTGTAAATGGCCGGCAGCCCCTTAAGTCCTGGTTTCCCATCATATATTTTATGGGCTTTATATACAAAATCCGAAATCCGGCTTCCATTCTCCTGTAAGATTTCAAACGCTGGTTCACGGTAATCTGTGGTTCCGTAAGAGGGGTATTCCTGTTTCAGATGTTCCAGTGAATAGGATAAATCCCCCTCAAACAGGTATGACGTCATGGGTCTATGGGCTGTCTCAATAAAATAACCGAAATCCTCTTTATCCGGTATGCTGCTCCCAAAATACAACTGTCCCATCTGTCCGTTTCTCAATACCTTCATGATATAACTAATGGAATCATTATAAAGGTGAAATTCCTTTGTCTGTTCATGATAAATAATGCTCATACAATCTCCTGTCTCTATACCTGATATGAATATGCAGCTGATAACCCTGGCTCTGTCCAACTGCTGTCTACCTCCGCTTTATGCCGCATGAACCTCATTTAGTTTCTGAATCATTTCCTCCAGGTATTTGCCCTTTAATTTATAACACTTGGCATAAATCACATAGCTGAGTACTGCAAATATCATGGGAATGGCAATCATGATGATGCGGATTCCATTCAATGTGGCGTCAGATTGCTGTGGCAGCGTTGCATTATATCCGACAATCGCCAGACCTACCCCTGTGAGAAGCCCGGAAACTGCCTGGGAGGATTTCATCAGAAACGTCTGTGTAGAGCAGATGATGCTCTCATTTCTTGTTCCAAATAGTAACTCGCTGTAGTCAATGACATCCGCTATGGATACCGTCACAACGCCAAGTTCAAAACCGGAACCCAATTTCAAAATCCCTGCGCCCAGGATAATGAAAAATGGGTTTGTTGGTGCGGTAAAACCTGCCACTGCAATAATAATAAGCCCAATGATTGGAAATGCGCAGGCCATAGCGAACATTTTCTCCCTTCCCAGTTTTTTCACTATCTTCGGAAAAATAACCAGGCCACCCATCTCTGCAAGGATACACACGTTAAAAATAGAGAACAGGCCCTCCCTTCCTGCCACATACTTAAAATAGTAGATAATCACACCATTGATAATCTGCATGCACAGGTTGAAGGATAATAATAAGCCAATATAGGCTAACAGCTGCTTATTGCCAAACAGGATACTCTTAATCTGTGAGAAGCTGGTCCGCTCCGATGCTGTCTCCGTCACCTTTTCCTTCACATTTACAATCGTAACCCCGATTGTAAAAATGAACAGTACAGCGATAATCACAGCAACGGAACGGAACCCGCCGGTCCTGTCACCGTTTCCAAATAGTTGGTCCATCCCATCAATCATGCTGAGGCCGAACACGCCGATACTGAAGCCCGCCAGACTGGCAAAGAATCTAGGGATGACGGATACTGCCTCTCTCTCGTGGGGATCGTTGGTCAGGTTTGGAAGCCAGGACCAGTAGGGAACGTCCATAATAGTGTAGGTCATCCCGTAAAGTATGTAAGCGATGGATACGTAAATATACAGTGATTTTCCCTGAAGCCCAAACGTATTAAACAGTGCCACAAAGACAACCGCGTTAATCAGTGTCCCCACTAGCAGCCAGGTTCTGAATTTGCCAAAATGATTATGGGTATTGTCCACGATGAGTCCCATCATTGGGTCGTTAACCGCATCCCAAATTCTTGCAATGAAAAACAAAGTCCCAACAAACGCCGGTGCCAAAAACAAAACGTCCGTAAAATAAAACATTAAGAAATTTCCAACAAAACAGCAGATAGCGTCCTTCCCAAGCGCACCAAAGCCAAATGCAAATTTTTCCTTACTTGTTAAATTCATGTTTCTTCTCCTTTAAAATGTTGGGGGCCCCGTTTGTTTTTCTATCTTTCAAGATGTCTATAGTATAACATTCAGCTTAAATCTCCGTTATGAAAATTTGATTTCTATTCTTGTCAAAATGTTGAATATTTTTCGTTTTTGCTCTATACTGAAACTCAAAAGGAGGTGCGTCTTATGGAACAGGCAAAGGTTTTAACGTTTTTAAATGTAGAGGATTCCGGTCTGATGTTGAAATTCTGCGGCCATTCAACCACAGCTCCTCTGCACAGCTTCGGACCGGCTGTGCGGCCGCACTACTTAATTCACTTTATCTTAAAAGGGAAGGGTATTTTCCGGGTTGGTGAAAAAACCTACCGTCTGAAAAGCGGACAGGGATTTTTAATTGAACCTGATGTCCTGACCTTCTATCAGGCGGACGAAAAAGAGCCGTGGGAGTATCTGTGGGTTGGCCTTAATGGTTCTTCCGTATCCAATATAATGAACCAGATTGGCCTTTCCTGTGAACAGCCGATTTTCCAATGTGGTGAATCAGAGGAATTATACAGGCTTGTAGATGAGATGCTTGCTTATTCCAAATCCAGTTTTTCCTCCGAACTTAAGCGTACCGGGCTTTTATATCAGTTTTTATCCATCCTGGCCCAGAATCCCATTGATACCCTAAGCCAGACTGCCGGTGAATACATCTATATCAAACGTTCCATTGAATACATCAAAAATAATTATTGGGACAACATGCACATTTATGATATTGCGAACTATATCAATATCGACCGCAGCTACCTCTATCTTCTTTTTGAGAAATACTTAAACCGCAGTCCGTCTGAATATCTGGCACTGTTTCGGCTCACCCGGGCTTCGGAATTGCTGTCCACCACCACGCTTTCTATTGAAAGCATCAGCATGTCATGTGGATACTCAGATCCCGCCACCTTCTCAAAGGCTTTTAAAAGGCTAATGAAGATGTCGCCCAGCACCTATCGGAAACAGCAGAACTCAAAGGGTATTTTTATAAAATAGCCTTTCCCCTAACCCCTCTCCCTTTGGCAAAGAAACGATTATACCGCCGGAATGGAAGTGAAAGGAAACGGTTATGCAGAAATTTTCAGAGTATAGCCCATAATAACTGAGGGCGCAAGCGGTTTATCCGTTTGCGCCCTCTTGATTA
Organism: Eubacteriales bacterium; assembly: GCA_030524715.1. Classification (GTDB taxonomy): domain Bacteria; phylum Bacillota; class Clostridia; order Lachnospirales; family Lachnospiraceae; genus Blautia_A. The sequence goes on from JAUNGB010000001.1 coordinate 87,822, forward strand.
CACAACAGCAAAGTCAGGAAACGCTGTCAAAGGCGCGAAGTTTACCCTTGACAGCGTTATCTGACTTTGCTATATGTCAAGGTTGAAGCCAGAAAAACAACTTTCGACTGCATAACAGCCTAAAAACTGCACCTATGAAAAGCGGACGTGGGGGCCAATTTACTGGTTACTGCGCCCGTTACTTTTCCCGACAAGAATTTTGCCATTTGACATTACTTCATTCGATAGTTTCTATCGAATCTACGATACTCATATTTGAGATCTTCCGTAATGGGATTGCTGTTGCCAGCAGACAGGCCAAAATGGAAACAATCGTAGCTTCGGTAATCGCCAAAACAGGGACGGAGATAAGCTGTAACGTATCTGTCTGTGCTGCGCTGACAAAAACACAACAGATATAGCCCAGTACTGCGCCAATCAGTGATGCAAAAATGCCGTAATAAGCGCCCTCCCATAGAAATGTTTTATACAGGCTTGCGGCATTCATTCCAATGGCTCGCTGCATACCAATCTCATTGACACGGGTATGGATATTGCTGTAAACAGTGTTTATGATATTCAATACACCAATAATTCCGATAAAGATAATCAGCACCCAGCAAAGCATTTTGATTTGTGCAAAACTCTCTGCCATTTCGTTGCTGCTTTCAAGATAAGAAAGCCAGTGAGTACCCGGATATTCGCCGCACCAGTTATCTAACAAGATTTCAAAAGAATCTATATCAGCGCCATCCTGTAACGTCAGATAAATTTCTGAATAGCAGTCATTTTCAAGCAGCGAGCAATATATTTCTTCATTCACAATAAGCTGGATGCCGTTGGTGAAACCCTCATTGTTGATTGTAATTGGAGTATCAATCAACCCTATTACACGAAGTGTTCTGCCTTCCAACTGAACTGTATCACCAACAGCAAGCTCCGTATGCTCCATAGGTGCATCCCCGTAAGAAAAGGGAATCGGATTTTTGACAAGGCAGCCTGTTCCATCGTTTAGTGCCTGCTTATCTTGAACAGAGAGGTTTGGAGCGATGATTTGCAATAGTTCATCGTCAACATTTGCAAGTTGAAAGGTTTCGTGGCTTTGCACAGACAAATCTGTTTCAAAAGGAAGTTCGTCACCAGCGCCCGGTATAAACACAGAAAGTCTGGTGGTGGAGATGCTTTCTACTGCGTCGTTTGTTTTCAGTGTGTCCACAGCTTTCGCTGGAATACTTGAAGTCTCATTTGTGACAGCATAATCGCCGAAATACATATCCTGAACCGAACTGCTGGCGTCAAGCAACCCGGTAAAGCTCTGCAAGGCAACAAATACGGTAATGCTCATAACAAGAGAAAGAATTGTAACTTCCGTTCTGCCACGCCCACGTTTCAAATTAAGCCTTGCATAATAGGATTCAAAATTGCAAATTTTGCGATTCCTTTTTCCATGACGTTTAATCTTTACAGATCGCCCGGACATGGCGACAGTCGGAGACACACGAGATGCGTACCGGGCGGCGGGAAAGGCAGCCAACAGAGCAAATAAAAGTGTGACAGCAACACTGGCAAGGAGCATGGGTAGCTTTACTGTACTGGCGGTACTGATTGCAGAGTTTAATTCTGAAGAGCTACTTACCATGAATATATCGGGATTGAGGATGCCCGTAGCGGCAATCAATACTCCTTTGGCAGACAATGTACCGAGCAGCAGCCCGATGGGGATACCAATTCCACAAAGAATCAAGAGCTGTAAGGAAACAAGACGGTAAATTTGTCCCCGCTCTCCGCCGATAGCGCGAAGTGTTCCATATTCTTTAATGCGTTTTGTAATGGAGATTTTTAGAATGTTGTAAATCACCAGCCCGGCTGCAAATAAGATCAATATACCTACCAGAACACACGCCGCAGCCATAAATGAAAATCCTGCGCCAGTATCGCTGTCGGCTGCTTCATCATAAGAAATACCGATGGCGTCAAGCAAAACCCAGTTGTACTGAATATACTGTTCTTTTACATTCAGTTCTGCTGCAAGATCATAAACAATGCTCTGAAAATCTTGTTTATCATAGGACTTAAAATCAGTAGAATAAAGCAGGTATTCTTCTGGCAACAGTTCTTCTGCGGTTCCGTTTCCTGCAATTCCCTCAACCGTGCCTGATGTATATCCGATATAGCTGTTTTCAAGAATACCCGTCAATATGAAACGGCCGGAATATTCAAATTCTGGCAGTGAACCATCCATGACGGACACACGCAAATCCAAAGAAACCGTGTCCCCAACCGCAGCATCCAATCCGAGATATTGGATGGTATCTTCTGATAATGCAATTTCATTTGCTTTCTCCGGTAAACTTCCTTCTTTTACATTTCCGATTGCCGGGTACATGGATAGAGCGTTATCGTAATATTCCCGAAGATATAATGATAAACTACTACTGCCCAATGGCGTACTGCCGACAAAGATCGTATCGCCTACATCATATAGACGCTCATCTTCATGCAGTTTTTGTGCCTGTTCTCTGTGAAGCTGATGAAAGGTTGCATAGCGGTTTCCGTTCAGACTCGCCGCCTGTTCTATGCGCATAGACTGCAAAATCCCAATTGACTGACCGACTACCGTTGTCATGATCGTAGACATGATAACTGCAGCCAAAATCAGAATTGCTGTGATTTTCTGCGCTTTTAGTTCTTTCCATGTAAGGGCTAAATAAGATTTCATTTTGTTGTCACCTCCGAAAGAACACCGTCCACAATTACAAATTGCCGGTCTGCCATCCTTGCAATACGGCTGTCATGGGTAATGATCACAAGTGTTTTCCCCATCTTCTTCCATATATTTTTCAGCATTTCCATAACCTCGCTACCGCTTTTGCTGTCCAGATTCCCAGTTGGTTCATCTGCGAAAATAATATCGGGTTTTGCAATCAGGGCGCGGGCAATTGCCACACGCTGCTGCTGACCACCGGAAAGCTCATGGGGTAAATGGGTAAGGCGTTCACGAATCCCCAGCAATTCCGTAAGCTGCTTTAGGTATGCTTCGTCCGGCTGCTTTTTATCTAACAGCATGGGCATAATGATATTTTCCTTTGCGGTTAAGACAGGAAGCAGGTTGAACTGCTGGAAGATAAAGCCGATACGCTGACGGCGAAACGCAGACAGTTCTCTGTCGTTAAAACTGTATATGTCTTTTCCACCGTATGTCAGGCTGCCGGAAGTCGGTTTATCCAGCCCGGACAGCAAATGAAGCAGGGTGCTTTTTCCGCTGCCAGACGGTCCCATGATGGAGATGAAGTCGCTGGATGCAATTTCAAGATTGACTTTGTCCAACGCAACAACACGGTTTTCACCGCTACCATAGATTTTTGATAATTCCTTCGCTTCAATATTCATAAAAAACACTCTCCTTATTTGTGATATAAGGAGAGTATAAAATAAGAATCTCAAAAATTGCTCAAGGTTTCCGATTTATTTGGAACGAAGCAGTGGCCGTTGCGCCAAGATCCTTTCGATTAGTCAGCGTGAGTGTTCCTCCATGCTTTAGACATAACGTTTGGCTGCAATAAAGCCCCATCCCAAAGTGCGCGGAATCTCCATTCAGTTTTCCAAACGGTTTTGGGCCGTTCTGTATCAACTCCACAGGATAACCAGGGCCATCATCTGCAACTGACAGCAGCAAAAAGTTTTCCCGCTGTTCCAGACAGATAATGATTTTACTTTTCGCAAATCGAGCTGCATTTCCAATCAAGTTTTCCGCAACAGTCAGAAACAATCCATGATCTAATTGTATTACCCCATTATCAGGTGTAGATACAAATAGTTTTAATGACTTGGCTAACAGTTTTGCCGCATTTTCTAATTCGGAGCGCAATAGGGAAAAAGAATATTCACTGATCCGCACTGGCATTTGTTCCAATCTTTGTATGCTGCTCATAGCTTCTACATACTGCTCAATACGCTGGGTATAGCTTTCCAGTCTGTCAATGGTCTGCTCGTCTGCTGTATCCTGACGCAGTAATTTTACAGTTCCTTTTAAGACTGTGATCGGATTTCTTAAATCATGAGAAAATGCGGCATTTAGCCTTTTGCGTTCTTCTGCCTGCCGCCATAGTTCCTGATTTGATTTCAAAAGTTCTTCACGCATAATATCAAAGGCGGCACAGAGCTGCCCCAATTCATCATCAGAGCGAATCGTCATAAAAAAGTCAAGGTCGTGGTTCTGGATCCGTGTAATACCATTCCGCAATACAGCAATCGGGTGTTTCAATTTGATATGGTAATATAAAACGCCGGATAGAGCCAGCCCACCCATAGGAAGAGCAATACAAGACACAATTTGGATGATACTCAACACTGATAATATATTTTTCTGGGATGCTGTTGGTGTTTCCAGCTTAATGGTTGTACCATCTTCCAAAATTTCTATTCCACCAGTGGGAAAGGTACTGGTAATCGAATTACAGACTATAAAAATCAGTCCTAACAGTAGGAGAGCCAGCAAAACACAGGAAGCGGACAAAACGAGGAAAGATTTCTTTAGTCCCATATTATTTAGACGTTCCACCGATAACCACACCCCCAAACTGTTTCAATGTAGTTGTGCAGCGTATGTACTGCAAACTTAGCACGTATTTTCCGAACATGTTCCATGATCGTGTCGCTATTCCCATCCCCATCCAATCCCCACACAAGTTCATAAATCCGTTCCCGGTCAAAGACTTGTCCTGCATTGAGGGAAAGAAGTTCTACGATTTCAAACTCTCGCTTGGATAATGGAATGTTCTGGCTATTGATTGTAGCTGTCCGGGCGGAATAATCTAATGCCAATTCACCAAAGAAACGAACTGCAGAATTACTTTGACGGCGTTGCTCCCGTCGCAGGTGTGCGGCAATACGCGCCCCTAACTCGTCCAGATCAAAAGGTTTTACAATGTAATCATCTGCCCCGGCTTGAAGGCCTATGATTTTATCGTTGGATTCAATGCGGGCGGTCAAAAACAAAATAGGACAAGTGATATAATCCCGTATCTTCTGACAGACGATCAGTCCGTCCATATCTGGCATATTTATGTCCAATAGAATCAGATCAGGATCGCTGGCGATTTTTTGGAGTGCTTCTTGACCGCTATATGCCGTCAGAATATCATATTGGGATTGAAAGTAACTTTGTATCATATCGACGATACCACGTTCATCATCGACTATTAGAATTTTGGATTTCATAGTTCTCACCTCTATTCATTTTAGCATAAAGTACAAATCTCAAAAAACTCTCAAATCACTTTAGCTTCATTATAATTATCCCGTATAAATTCAAATTAACACGAATCTTTAAAATAAAATGACTGATTTTCCATGAAATGATAAATATATTAAAATATCTAAGATGCTGTGACAGAGATTTTGGATGAAGCTGACGGAATTTCAATGATGAAAGCAGTGCGTCCATTACTGCTTTCAGCCCTTATCTGTCCGCCGTGCAGTACAATAATATTTTTTGCAATAGCAAGCCCCAAGCCGGAGCCTCCTGTCTCGCTTAATCTCGCATTACTTAAACGGCAGAATTTATCAAAAATCACATTGAGCTTATCCTCCGGAATTTCCCCATCATTTTCAAATTGAATCACCGTCCATTCTGAAAGCTCTCTGGCTGAGACTTTGATAATGCTGTTTTCTGCACTATAAGAAATGGCATTTTTCAGGATATTATTAAACACTCTGGCCAGCTTATCAGAGTCTCCATATACAGATATATCCTCATCCACATGATTCTCTATGATTTTTCCACATGCATTTAACTGCGGATACAACTCATCTGAAATCTGAGCAATCATATAGTAAAGATCAATCTTAGCCTTATGAAGCGGAAGGGCTTCAGAGTGGCTGCGGGTGATCTCAAAAAACTCATTCACCAGAGTCCTGAGCCGGTTCGCCTTTTCCCATGCAGTGTGGATATATTTTGCTTTCTCCTCATCGGGCATATCCGGTGTTTCATCTAAAAGGCTGAGATATCCGATTACAGATGTCAGTGGGGTCTTGATATCATGAGCCAGATATACCACCAGATCATTCTTCTGCTGCTCTGCCCTCCTCGCCTTATCCGCCCGTTCTGCAAGTGTCCGCTTTACATCGGCCAGTTTATACTCCACACTCTCCAGTTCCGGAGACAGGGAAATCGCTGCCCTTTCCTCCATAAGCATATCAATCCCTGTTACTACCTCATCAAAATATCTTTTATATGTGTTCAACAGCATGTGGAACAACAAAAAAACAAATATGATTATGACCAACGCAAGAATAAACTGCATATTGACAGTCACTAGCTTGAAATATAACAAATCAGCTTCCATCTCACTGATTGAAAGACTGCGTGCAAACCACCTAACAATCGCATCTGCCAAGTGTCCACGCGTCAGCATCCGCAGTGCAAAGACTGCTGCAACTGCTCCCACTGTAATCCATAATCCTCTGATAAATGTAATACGGCCGAGCTTTGAATAGTTGCATTTTGTTTTTTTAAATTTCCCCAATTTTATATCCTACCCCCCAAACCGTTTTTATATATCTGGGATTTTCCCCGGTATCCTTCATCTTCTCACGAAGATGGCGGATGTGTACGGTAATTGTATTGTTACTCTTGGTATAATATTCTTCCTGCCAGACTTCATGGAATAATTCTTCGGCACTGACGACACTGCATTTGCGCTCTAAAAGAATTCTTAGTATGGAAAATTCCGTAGGAGTCAGTGACAGCGTCTCTCCATTAAGCCGGCATTCATATGTCTTAATGTTCATCGTCAAACCGGCATATTTGAAGATTTCACCTGCTGCCGGAACCGCCGACCTCGCATTATATTTCTTGTAACGGCGAAGTTGGGCCTTTACCCTTGCTACCAGTTCAAGGGGCAAAAACGGTTTTGTAATATAATCATCTGCACCAAGCGTAAGCCCGGTAATTTTATCCGTCTCTCCATCCTTTGCCGTAAGCATAATTACCGGATATGTGTACTCCTTACTTCGTATGGACTGACATATCGAAAGTCCGCTGATATCCGGAAGCATGATATCCAATATAGCCAAATCAAAATCTGTGCTCCCGATACAGACAAGTGCTTCCTCTCCTGAATAAAACTTATACACATCCATATTTTCATTTTGAAGATATACTTCAATCAGATCCGCAATTTCTTTCTCATCATCAACAACAAGTATTTTTTCAAGCAAAGCATGACACTCCTTTCAGTTCAAATCATATACATTATACCGGATTCGTGGAGCGAATGTGTTTATATATATTGGATAAATGATTAATTATTTCCTAAGATACACATAAATACCATTAATATTTAATATAGGAGGAATCCTATATTCAGGCTCTCTAGCTATTTGGCCAGATGCCATATTTTTCAACTTATCAAAAGAAAAAGGCGGTCTGAAAATTAATTCAAAACCGCCAGTGGAATTCGGATGCTCAAAACTCATACCTGGTACCATGTGAGAGTAACAGGCCATCTGTTAATTCTACACATAGAATGATGGTATTCTCGTCATCGAAATTATTATGTCCATTATCTATCCACTCCGCAAAGACATTTTTCAACTTTTCAGTAATTATACAATTCTCTTTTTTTCCGAAATACCCCAGGCTGACTCCTTTGCCATGCGCTGTAAACCACTCTCCGGCGATTGCAACAACAGGATTAATCTTTATATGTTTCATTTTATTTGAGAGTGCGTATGTAATGATATAAAATGCACCATTTTCGTAATAGGCATTTACATATCGCACATAAGGTGTTTCCTTTTCCGTTGTTGCCAATGCTATAATTGTGTCTTTTCCGAAACGCTCTATCATTATCTGTTCTGCTTCCCGACTAAATTTTTTCATAAAATTATTCTCCTTCTTTCAAATTTTTTGCCTTTTCTTGCGCTGAGTTATCCAATGACGTAGTTTCCAGCTTTCCAATTATTCAAGTTATAGAGTCTTGCGCCACAATCACCATGCTCCGGGGCATCAAAAAGTTCTCTTAACTCTTGACAGGGCATATCTAAGCGTTTTTCATCTCGGAAATGGTAAAATTAAATTTCCTCGATAACCCATTTATGCAGTATACCCTGATTCCTGATACATAGCCTAATCGGGCTGCTGATGAAACCGCTGCATATGGACAAATAAATATCAATGAATCATTTGAATAGCAGAAACGGCCTTCTCATAATCGGTACAGACTTGAGTTTTTAAAACAGGCAGGTTTTCCGGATGATTGCCTGACCGCAACGCTTCAGTGAGCATACTACTGGATTTACAGAGGTCCGAAAGGCCCAAGTTATCGCAAATCCCTTTCAATGTATGCGCAGCGCGAAATGCCTCCAAATAATTCTCCAATGAAAGCTGCTCTAACAAAAGACGGTAGGTTCCATCGTTTAAGAATTTATTAAGAAATCGCCTTATCATATCTTCACTATATAGACGAGCCAGTACTTCGTCATAATCCCCGCCCAACATTACATAACATTCTTTCAGGTTCATTACTACCTCCACCTCTTGTCATTATTTTTTTTGATAAGCTCTGCTATCACTGATTCCAGATTTCTCATGTCGATTGGCTTAGACACATGAGCGTTCATTCCTGCGTTCAGTGCTTCATTAACATCTTCTGCAAACGCATTCGCTGTCATGGCCGCAATTGGGATCACCTTCCCACAAGGGTGATTGCTGGCCCGAATAGCTTTTGCCGCATCATAGCCATTCAAAACAGGCATTTGGATATCTGTCAAAATCAAATCATACTGGTCCGGTTCGGATTTTTCAAATGCTTCTACCAGTTCCTGACCATTGCTGACGATATCACACGCTACGTTGTTCATATTCAGCAGTTCCCGCAAGATCTCTGCGTTCAGCTCGTTATCTTCCGCAGCAAGTATTGTTATGCCTGCCAGTATGTCATCGGGAGCCTCTGTATCCGGCACTTTTTGATCCTTTGCCTGAACCGTTACAATCGCCTGCTTAAAACTGGTCAGGAAAAACGGTTTTGCCAGAAACCCATCAATGCCTGCCGCAAGAGCCTCCTCCTCAATCTCATCCCATTCGTAAGCGGTAAGAAGGATAATCGGAATATGCTCCGGCAGCATGGCCCGAATTTCTCTGGCCGTTTGCATACCATCCATACCGGGCATTTTCCAGTCCAAAAGCACAAGGTCAAAGAGTACGCCCTCCTGATATGCCTGCCCAATCTGCCGGATGGCATTGCTGCCGCCCAATGCGTATTGCATCCGCACCCCGGTACCTTCCATGGCACGGACCACATTTGTGCAAATGTTTTCATCATCATCCACAACCAGTACACGGGTAATCCCGTGGTTTTCCCAAAATTCTTCATCTATATTCTGTTCCTGAATGCGCAGCTCCAAATCAACCGTAAAAAGACTGCCCTCACCCTGTCTGCTCTTTACATCAATCGTCCCGCCCATCAGCTCTACCAAATTTTTTACAATCGGCATTCCAAGACCGGTTCCCTGTATCTGGTTCGTCACACTATTGATTTCACGGGCAAAGGGTTCAAAAATAACAGCTAAAAACTCCTCCGACATGCCAATACCGTTATCCTGAACCTCAAACCGCAGACGGACAAAATCTTTTGTTTTTTGCGGGAGCTGGATTACGGTCATTTGAATCCTTCCTCCAGCCGGCGTGTATTTTACTGCATTCGACAGAATATTAATCAGCACCTGATTGATTCTCATCCTGTCGCCGATCAGGTGTTCCGCTGTTACATTTTTCAGAAAAAGTTCAAATTCCTGCTGCTTTGCTTTGGCCTGCGGCCGGATCATGGTCCCCAGTTCGTCGATCAGTTCTGCCAGATTGATTTCGGTGATGTTCAACGTGGTTTTTCCGCTCTCAATCTTACTCATGTCAAGTACATCGTTGATCAGACCCAGAAGGTACTGACTGGAAGCCGTAATCTTACGGGTATATTCCTTTACCCGCTCCTGATCGCCGGAATCATGATTCAGCAGTACGGTAAGGCCCACGATTGCATTCATAGGTGTCCGGATATCATGGCTTATATTATTTAAAAAAGTACTCTTGGCCCTATTGGCAGCATTTGCTGCATTCAACGCTGTTTCCAACGTGATCTTGTTCTGTCTGTCCTTGGTCCTGTCTGACAGCACTACGATAAATTTATCAGATTGGCCGTCACCCACACGATAAACAGATTCGTAAAACCAACGCTTTTCTGCTGTTTTTCTATGAGTACGCTCACTTTCCAGCGCAATCGACTGACCCGGCTGCATCAGATCCAGCTCTGAGTAAGAAATGATCTTTCCACCTATGTATGCAGCTTTTCCTAATGTTTTAAGATCCGCCGTGACCTCTTCCTTGGAAATGCCGAGGACACGATTCACGTTCGGCGTCACATATTCTACTGCATAAGACTTACTGTTGAGCATTAAAAACACATCATCTATATTTTCCGAAAGAATGCTGAATAGCTGTTCACGGTATTGTATATCCTGTTCCTTACTTTCAATACGTTTGCGGCTTTGCCGTTCAAAAAGCAGAAATATTAGTCCTATGATAAACACAATAAAGACCGCAAAAATAAATATTTGGGACGAACGCAGTATATGGTCTGTATTTTCCATAACGACACTGCTTGGAATGATCGATATAATATACCATCCTTCCACGGCCTTTATGGGAGAGAAGATAATGATGTTCTCTGAGCCGTTAAAGGAAAATTGGAGAACGCCGGAATGCCCCTTTGACAGGCTTTCTCTGAAGGTCTGAATATCCTCCTCATCATTTTCCTCTGCAATCATATCAAAAATATTTAAAAACGTGCGGTTACTGTTTTTATGGTATGGACGGATCAAAACGTCTCCGTTCTGATTTGTTATATAGGAAAAACCACTTTCATTATAAAAGGATATGGAGAACTCTTTTGAAAGATTAGAAACCTTCTCACCCTTTTGCATTAGCCCTTGTACTCCATCGGCAAACAGGAAGCATTCATAGACTCCCATAGTATTCTGTCCATCGTAGATGTTCAAATAGTTTTCCCTGATGCCTTTGCCGGAAAAGGTACGATAAAATTCCAGCTCCTCCGCGCTTAAAAAGCGCCGCTCCTCCAGACGGTTTGAGTATAAGATTCCATTGCCCAGATCAACAACGGTATAATTGGATGTCTCTCCGCCCAGTAGATTCAGATTATTCTGTATCTTGCTTTCCTCATAAGACTCTATTTCCGACATCTTATTGACTAAACTATTTACCCTTTCCTGTTCTATTGTAATATAAGTCTCAAATGCGTGCCCGCCCTGACTGGTAATTTCCAGGGTCTGTTCTGCATTTTGCATCCACAGGGAGGTCTGAACGCTCTTCATATAATAATAGCAGCCTAAAAGAATACTGCTAAGAATAATTACGATCAGACCATTTACCAAAAATCGTTTTATTCTCATTTCTATTTCCTCCGGGAGCTACTGTTCTAAAAGTCGGTTTAACAGGGTAGCAGCCTCATCTGCAGACATTCCCGTTAACATCTGCTGTGTTATCTCAGAAAGAGAAGTGTCCAAAGGCAGGTTTATTCTGAAATCGGAGCCTATCGCAATTCGCCTGCGTTCTAAACACGCAGAAGCGGGAAGGATCGTTTCATCGGCGGGGATTCTATTATCCTGCAGCGGCGTATAGGAGCTTTGGCTGTCACAGTATTCCCATATGCAATCCGGTTGGGTGATACATTCCACAAGCTGCATGGCCTCATCTAAATGCTCGCTGTCAGCGTTAACGCTGATACAGGTGTTCGCGTCGATTACGAGCACACCGCCATCATCCAGAATAGGAAAAGGATGCACACCATAAGAAAACTTAGGATTCATAGCAGCTACTCTGGGAGTCCCCCATCCTCCGGTCACCATAAACGGCCGGTCTCCCCCAACGAATAGCTTGAGGTCATCCGAAGTTTGATCTGTCGTCAAAGTCTCTGCGCAGTCGATCCATTTATAGTCGATCATTTCCTCAACCATTTTGACTCCCGGGCGCAGTGCGTTTGCCAATTCTTCCGGTTCACAATTGAATCTTTCGATTGTCGCCGCAGAATCCTGCTGGTAAACGGAATACAGCGATCTGGCCACAATAAGGTATCTGAGCGAAGCATAGTTATTAGCAACAATGGGCGTCATTCCTTTTTCCACAAAATAGTTACAAACCTCCATAAAATCAGACCAGTTTTCCGGAACTTTCTGTCCATGTGCTTCCAACAGATCGTAATTGATATACAATCCGTAGGCAGATATACATATCGGCAGAAAATATACAGAACCGTCTTTGTTGATAAACTGCTCTTTCATAATATCCTGATACTTTTCAATCGCAGGCAGCCCGGATAAATCCGCTAATTTACCCTGCCCGGTCAACTCGATCACATGGTCATGATCAACCATAAATACATCGTCAAGCCCATTGGCCTGCGCCCGTCTTTCCAACGCATTCCAGTAGTCTGCCCCTTTCACGCCCTCGTAAGTTATGACAATATCCGGGTTCTGTTCCATATGGAGGTTCAATATGTTTTCAATCGCTGTCAGATTGAGTGCGTCTGCTTTATATCCAAAAACAGACAGAAACACCTGCTCTTGTTCCTCAGATGGTTCATTTTCAATCAGCATGATTTCACTGAACCGCTGACTACATCCTGTCATAATAACGCTGATTAAAATAATTGACAAAACCCGTTTATACCTGTTCATTCATCTTCTCCTTTATCTCCTATTCGGATTTCTCTTATTTCAACTGATACAACAGCCGGCCTGCTGCCCCCATTAAATCCGAAGTCCGATCCGTATACATCACCGATACTGGTGGATAACTTAAGTTGTGGCTAATCCGGAATAACAACTTTGCCAATGCAGGACCCGGCATCATGATATCCAGCAGCAGAATTGAGAACTCCGTCCTGCACCGCGAAAGAATATCAATCACTGCTTCTTCCACATCATTTTGGTTTTTTATGATGTCTATCACAAGTACCCTATTCAGTTCTGAATTGTCACTTAAAATATTTTTTTTATCAACCAAACTCCCCCAAAGTACATGTATTTATTATCAGTATACATGTGCTTAGGGGGAGCTCGCAATAACCATTTTGGTTAGGTAAGCATAAAGGTGAGCTTTTCATCGTGACAGAGCCAATTTTCAGTGTTATAATAATTGCAAAGCAATGATTATCTTCACAGACCGTTTCTCTGAGTCGATGCATGGACGCAGTGTATATATAATGCAAGCAGATAGGAGATGAGTTATGAAACCTCAAGAAACCAAATTCTCATTTGTATATAACGAAATCAAGCAGTGTATTTTAGAGGGGCAGATCCTTCCGGGGAATTCTCTGCCTTCCTCAAGAGTGCTCTGTGAACAGTTCCACGTCAGCAGATATACAATCAATCGTGTCCTGGAAGCATTGCGGGAAGAAAATTTGATTGAGATTCGGCCACGGCTTGCTCCCATTGTTATTTTGAGAAAAGACGCATCTGAACCGTCTGATGCATTATCAGAAATTTTGAGTCAGAAAGATAGTATTTTACAGATTTATCAAACCTTTGCCATCATTATGCCTGCCCTTCTGCCTTTTGCTATGCAAAACTGCGATATAGAGATAATGCCGCACTATAAACAGGCCAGGAATGTATCCCAGTTTGGAAATTCGGCTGGGGGATGGCGTTCATCCTTTAATTTGGGTTATGACATACTGAAAATAGGCGGAAATTCTCTGTTCAGTGAACTCTATTCCACAATTGTCCTTCACGGTAAGCTGACCTTTTTTACGGAGCAGTGTCCCTATTTCTGTCAAGTGTTTTTACAAGGTTCTGTATCCGTGACCGGGACGATCATGGATATATTAAAAGGCGAGCACTCCTCCATAATGCATGTGCAATTATCCAATATCTATCAAAAACTTACCTCTTCCATAGCTGATACATTGGATCACTTATCAGACGTAACGCTTGCATGTCCGACACAAAACAGCACTATGTTTTTGTGGAATCCTGTGCGGGGCCGAGATTACTGTTATTCAAAAATTGTGACTGATTTAAATCATAAAATCGGCTCTGGAGAATATTCTGTGGGAATGTATCTCCCATATGAAAAGCAGTTGGCCAACCACTATGGGGTCTCTTTATCAACCGTCAGAAAAGCGTTAACCGAACTGGAGCAAAGAGGATTTGTAAAGAAGTTAAACGGCAGGGGTACGGTTGTAATAGAACCGGACGACACCAAACTCAGCAAGCTTATGCTTAATGCTGGATATGCAGAAATGATATTGCGTTATTTTTATGCCCAACAGCTTATGGTGCTTGTGATTTTTCCGGCTGCGTTAGCGGCGGCGCCGCGGTTTACCAAAGAAGATTTGGATGAACTGGCAGATAAGACTTCTTCTCCAGGGTCAATTTATTTGGCAGACCTTTTTTTAATCCTATTGAAGCATACCACATTGGAACCCCTGCGTGTTATTTTAGCCGAAACCTCGCGCCTTCTTGATTGGGGATATTATCTTACATATTACTCCACCAAACGGCGAACAATTCCACATCTTAATAGACAAGTTAGAACCGCGCTGGAGCAATTGCGGGAGGGAAACTTCCATTCTTTTGCAGAGGGTGTTGCAGATTGTTACCGCTATATATTAGCCTGTACGAAAAGGTATATGGTGGAAAAGTATAACTTTAAAGCTGCTGCTAATATTCGAATTCCAGAAAAATACTAAGTGCAAGCAGTGAAAAAAATATCTTTTCCCGCTTATTGGAATGCCTCATTCCGCACCAAAAGGTGCAAAAAACGAGGACATATCAAATGACGGGAGCTGTATCAAGGGTAACATGAACTCCCTGACACGGCTCTCGACCTTTCCTTTTGAGCATACAAGGAAACAAATTTGGTGGTATTATGCTCCAAATTTTTGTGATAGGTAAGCAGTCGGATATGCCACAGAATATCCTTGTTTGATTCAACTGTCTGAACTCCCTGATTTTTAGCTCGGTGGCAAGTCCACTATCAATAATCACTCCGACAGAAAAGCCACTATAACAAACCTGCTGGCCGATTTGCGTTTACTGCATGTTACCAGAAAAAGAAGCGGCTTTCCCGCATCTGGTACAGTCCCTGTATCATACAATTCATATTTTTTCAGCTGCCCGATATATTCCGTTCTTTTTCTATCTCCTGATAACTCCCTAAAAAAAAGACCATTTGTTTCACTCCATTCAGATTCATCTGCATAAAGTACAGAAAATACCGTATATTTTCTGTGCTCATACCGGCTATCAAGGCATACTGTTTTATGGGTTTCCCAGAATTCTTTTTGCCTATATTGAAGCACAGCGGCAAACATTGTTCCATTTTTCATATTGTGACCATATACAAAGAAATCCGCGTGCTCTTCCTGTAAGTCAGAAGCACCGGCAAAGATGGTTCCCGCATAAGACTCCCGCCCTTTAAAATCCCGGTGCAGATAGTATTCCGGCTCCTCCGGTGTCTGCATGACAGGATAGTTAATAGTGGTTCCGTCAATAGTAATCCAGCCGGCAAAATCTGGATTCTCTAATATCAGTTCCTGGTACTCCGGAAGGATCTCTCTTTCCCTGCCCTCACTCACATTCTTGTTCTTCTTTTCCTGACCCCCGATTTTAGAAGGCGCCGCCCTGGTATCTCCAGCATTCATATCCGCCACTTCTTTCTCCTGTCTTTTATTAGCAACCCACTCGGCCAGTTCTTCAAATGCCTGCTGTTCTGTATTTAACTCATTCCAACGTTTCACCAACAGGGCCGTAAGTCCCCAAAAAAGGGCAAGGGATATTACCAGGAACATACGCTTCATCGCCCTCCCTCCCACAAAAGCCTGGAAAAATATACAAATTTCCCGTCAATCCAACGACAGATTCGGTTTTCAGTTAAATATTCTTCTCCTATACACTCTGGGTTATCAAGTCCCCAACCAGTATTTTCTAAGAATGCCTCTACACTGTCAAAAGCAGTCAGAGCCGCCGCTGCCCTTCGATAGTCTTCCCCGCTCCAGTTCTCGGTTGAAAAAAGAAATTCCTGCTCTAACATTTTTTTTAGATTCTGTCCCTTTAAAGCCTTTTTACCAATCATCTGTAAATAAATCCTCCACCTTCTCTATAGTTCCTGGTTTCCGTCTGGGAAACTCTTCCTGTTTTTCCAAGTCTGATTCTTTGGTGGTATCCTCTGGCGCATCCACCATCTCTGTCTTTTTATCCCTTCCTGGCCATTCCCTCGGCTCATACTCGTATGCCAGGTCAAATCCGCTATCCCTGCCTGCCTCCTGTTCCATTTCTGCCTTCTCCCGTCTCCTCCATTCCGGAATATGGCAGTCTGTCTTTTCCGGTATGAGCTTTTCTGCCTCGGAATGCCTGGTATAGTCCATCTTCCTCACGCGCAGGATTTTCTGTCCCCGGATAATCACAAGCGCCTGGTCGAGCGGGAAGCGAAGCACCTCGTCCGGAAGCAGAAGTTTACGTTTTCCTATGGAGCTGGTTTCCGAGTAATCCGGCACATAGTTGCTCATCCGCACCGTGCTTAGATTCTTCCGGACCGAGGATACCCCCACCGTCACCTCTCCGGAACGGTCGCTGAAATAGGTGGCTGTCGTCATATCATTGCACCCTAAAAACAGGGAGATGTCACAGCCTCCCAAAATCTCCTCCCACTGCCCGTCTGGATAGCGGTTCTGAAGCTGGGGGATGTTCTGGTACAGAACGCTGATTCCGATCTGGCGGCTTCTGGCTGTTGCCAGTTTTTTCTTGAAATCCGGCACCACTCCGATATTAGGAAATTCATCCAAAATAAAATGCACCGGAACCGGCAACCTCCGGTCTGGCTGGCGGTCGGCAAACCGTACCAGCTTAATGCACAGAAAGGAGACAAACAGCGTTGCCAGCACATCATAGGTCGAATCCTGGTCCGAGGTGATACAGAAATACGCGCACTTTTCCTGTCCCGGGAGCGTCAAGTCAATTTCCTTGTGGCTGGTGATTTTCTGCACCTTCTCATTCTGCAGAATCTGGAGCCGGGTTCCCAGGCCAAGAACGGCATTCCCCTTTACCTTTTCCGCTTTGGAAAAGAGGCGGTACGGACCCTTCGCGGGGTGGGATGTGGGGAGCCGGTCAAAAATCCCGTCAATCGCCTCCAGGCTCTGGTTGATTAAGATCTTATAACTTTCCGCAAAAGTCCGGTCCTTCTCCTCATACTCGTGGTACACGTACAGACAAAGTGCCTTCAGCAAATCCATTTCGACATTGTCATAAAAATGGTCGAACTTGTCTGTCGTGTTGCGGATTACCACGTCTACAAAGGTGTCAATCAGTCCACCCTCATCAATCTCCGCCAGGCAGTCCCATGCATCGGAGTTCTCCAGGTCAATCAGGTTCCATTGACGAACCGTATAGCCCTCCGCTTTTAAGTAGGCAACCATGTCCTCATACAGTTCGGATTTTGGGTCCGTCACAAACATGCTCTCCCCGCGCCTGACGCACTGGAGGATCATGTTCCTTGCAAATGCCCGGGACTTCATGGAGCCCTGCGAACCGCACACGGCAATATTCCGGTTCAATCTGGAATCCACCGGAAGGCTAAGTATATTCCCGCTCGTCATTTCCAGGCCCAAAATGATCCCATCCACATTCCTTACGTCTTTGTCCTCCTTTAGCACCTTCCTCCGCTCACTATCCTTCATGTACCCGGCTGTCCCGTAGGTTCCCAGTTTCGAGTAAGTAAAATTCCGTTCCTCGTCCTCCCCGTCTGTGTCGTTGATACTGCCTTGGAATACGATTACCCCGGCAAGTGCGGCAAGGAGCAGCACGGTAAACACCGATGTTTTTAACCCTGCCACGGAGGACACCGCAAAGTACAGACACCAGAGCGGATTCAGGCTCACATGACCGGCATCTACCATAAGCTGGCGCAGGATGCCTCCGGCATAGAGAGCCAGGAGAAGCAGACAGGCCACCCCCATGATAAACTTCTTTTTCCTGGACTTTTGTTCTTCCTCCATCTGATTCCTCCATATTTTCTGTAATTGGCACAAAAAAAGCAGACCACCACTTCGTCTGCTTTGCCGACTTCTTTAATTTTTGATTTTCCTGCCCGGCCCTGTAAATGACAAAAGGCCCCCGCAGGAGCCTTCCGAACTATAAGCTTTTCAAGTTTCCATGGTGCGGTCACTGGATATCACATATCGTTTCTTTATTGGAACAAGACGGTCTGACAGGTTCCATCGTTCTAAGCTCATCTTGCCATCAACCTCTATCCCTTAAATACGCAACAAGTTCCCCTACCGTTGTCACAGGATTACTTCGTCTGGAGAGCAGTTCCACATTACCTGAATCCAGTTCCTCGATCCGTTTTTTCATTCGTTTAATTGCCTGTTCCTGCATTGGCTTCAATGTATCAAAGACATCCATATTCTTTTCATACTGTTCCAGTCTGCCCGGCTGCTTCAGCATCTTAATCAAGTTCTGGCAATCCGGCACTTCCGCACGCTGGTCAATAAAATGCACCAGAAACCACAGTTCAAATGATGGATTTGAGTATGCCAGCTGATATCCTTCCCTCTTTGCCGCCTGCTTTGCCCGAAGCAAACTGTCATCACTGTTGTCGTCCCGATCAAATACACACCAGATGATATCCCCGTCTTCCGGATAGTAAGGGTTGCTGCCCATCGTAGCTTTGGCTTTCTTCACTAAACTGTCTGCCGCCTTATACTGGGATGTCAGTGGGATAATATCGATGTGGCATCCTCTTGTACGAAACTTTTTAAAATATCGGATTTCTGTTTCACTGCCTTCGCATATCAGGTAAACCACAGGGTTGCGTGCTCTTCTATGGGCAGGCTTTCTGCTTATCTCTTTTATTCTTCCCATTCTGGCGCACCTCCAATAAACGGAATCGCACCATAGCGTCCCTGCAGGTAACCCTTGGATATGTTCTCGCCCTTTCTGGGAGAAAACTCAGTGAGTGCATAGATTTCCGTCTGAAGCGTATCCTCGTTTTTTTCTGCGAACCAGATCTGGTCTCTTCTCAGCAAGGTTGTATCCAATAATCCGGGATCATGGGTAGTAAAAATCAACTGTGCATGGTTGGTATTGATTGCCGCATCCTGCACCATCTCAATCAGATGTCTGGTAAGCAGTGGGTGCATACTAGATTCAATCTCATCTACCAATAAAACAGAGCCGGTTTCCAGAGCCTCCAGCCACAGGCCAATGCGCCCAAAGAACCGTTGCGTACCCATGGACTCCATTCTCAGAGGCAGCGAGTATGCGGAATATTCCTTTTTATCTTTATCATGAACCCTATGCACGGTCGCTATCAGCGGGGATTCCTTGGGGCCGGAAACAACGACATCACGGATACCTAAGTCGGCTACCAGCATCTCTTTTAGCAGACGCTGTTTTGCTTCTCCGCCCTTCTGTACAGTGGACAGGCTTTGACAGATATCCATTTCGCTTCCGGAAAGACTCTTCATCTTTTCTGTAAACCACAGATAAGCGTTTTCCGTCTGCACGCAATTCCACTCATTAGAGCTGACTAGATACAAACGGTTTTCAGACGTTCTTCCAGCCAGGACCATCTGCTCCTGCACATTTTCACGGAACTGATACTGATTCCCATCTCTTGAAAACACCAGTGCCTCACGGCCGTTCGGCCAGTGGTACAGATATTCGGTAAGGATCTGTTCCTTATCAAAGGTATATCCATAGGCATACTTGATACCCTTATAAAAGTAAATGATTTCAAAACCTGTCGGCTTATTACTCTCTCTTGTGAATGCAAACGGTTCCTGTGGAAGCTTCTCTGCCTTTAATGGCTGGGCATATACACCACAAACCATCTCCCTCATCAGGGTGAGCGCATGAAGTATGTTGCTCTTACCCGCTGCATTGGCGCCGTATAAGGCCAGCAGAGGAACCAGTTCTCTTTTTCCGTCCGGAGAAATCAGACTTTCCTTCAAAGAAGAATCCTTTGAAGCCTTCATGGAAATAATTGCGGTATCTCTGATGGATCTATGATTCGTTACTGAAAACTGAAGCAGCATGATAGCGCCTCCCTTCTTGTTGTAGTTATATATTACTCCTTATACTGCCTTTTAGTCAACTTTTATTCATATATTTTGCACATTTTTTGCAATAATATGATTTAAATTTTATATTCAGCACATGTAAGAGTGTATCGCTCTGTTTTAAAACCTCTATTTCCTCCGTTTTTCATGAATCTGCACCAGATTCCCATAATATGAATTTATGGTGTGCACCGAATTATACAGCGCCGTCACCATCACTGCCCGGATATTCCTGGCCTTTGATTCCGTCTCCTGCATACAGGATAATACATACCGGATGTGGAACATATTGAGACGCCGGTACTGCTCCTTAACAAGTTCGGCCGGCTTGTCCTCCCGGTTTACACGGATGGTGTCTGCCGTGGAGGCTAAAATCTCAACGGCCACCTCCACCAGTTCCTCCAGTTCCTCCCGCTCCCCCAGGTCCTGCTTTAGAATGTCGTACTCAATCTGCTCTTTAAATCCATCCTTCAGCTTCTGATAGGATTGGATAGGATATTCTTTGTTGTAATCTCTGTATGTAATCTCTGTATTTGTCTCCCCCATTTCGGGGAGAGGTGTCACTTTTTTTCGTATAGATATGTCACCAATTTCGGGGGGAGGTGTCCCCGATTTGAGTGACACGTCTCCCTTATTTCGGTGACACCCCCTGCCTGGTACTCCCTTTTCTGCACCCCGGCTCTTTTTTCCTTCCGCTTTCTGCCCCTCTGAATTTGATTCTTCCAGTTGTTGCCCTTTTGGTTTTATCCCTTCCGGTTCCCCCTCATAGTCTTCCGGAAAGGTAAGCCGCTCCAGAACATCTACATCGAGATCGAGAAACAGGATATTGGGGATAGACTGCCCGTTTGAAGTCAGGGTACGGAAGACACGGCGGACCACTCCCAGCTTCTCTAACTCCACCACTGCGTTGGTCGCATCCCGCTTCGTAATCCCGAACTGGTCCGCCATCTGCTGGTAGCTTCGCTGCAGCAGGTCAGCCTTAAACCGTTTCCGGTACCCTAAAAGCTGTCCGCTCCCCTCATCCCGTACCTCGGCCGCACGGTACCAGTACACGATATCAGACAGGATCACAATGGCAATCAGATATGGCTTTCCCGTGTCTCTCAAAATGGTCCGGTACCATGCCGGGGGAATCACATTGCCGGTGAGCCGTACCCGGCTCAAGCGGTCTACGGTTTCATTCCCTGTTTGATAGATCGGTTCCATAGCACTCTCTCCTTTTCTATTCCTCTCTGCCCTGCTGCCCCCACCCCAGATACCGGTACACTTTCTCGGGCCGGATTGCCTCTACTTCAAACCAGCTGGGTGCCAGTAAGCGCAGCATCTCTGCCTGATAGGTAAAACAGAAGATCCTCCCGCCTCTTTTTAATGGCAGGGTGATGATCCGTTTTAACTGCCACAACTCCATCAGGTAACAAAAGTATACCAGGTTCCCGTTTTCGTCCTCTCCGTCCTCCGGTGAGAATCGGTCTTCATTCACCCGTTTCAGGGCACCGCACAAAAAACGGTAAAGTTTGTTCCCACCCGCTTCGCTGC
Organism: Eubacteriales bacterium; assembly: GCA_030524715.1. Classification (GTDB taxonomy): domain Bacteria; phylum Bacillota; class Clostridia; order Lachnospirales; family Lachnospiraceae; genus Blautia_A. Next base: position 109,469 of record JAUNGB010000001.1, read on the forward strand.
CTAACAGTTTCAGCTGGATTGCTGCCTCCGCTAAAAAAGGAACATAGTAATAGCTTTCGTATACATCGTCCAGAGAAAACAGGTTCCCCTTCATCCCTCCGTCGCTGGCTATGATCCTCTGCACCATCTCCATACCGGTTCCCATGATAATCGCTCCGCCCGGTAAAATTTCCCGGCTTTTTCTAAAACGCAGTTCCAGACGTCCCCTTAAATTCCGTTCTGTTTTAGGTACCCATTTCATCAGGCTGCCCATCGTATTGTAGACCACATAGAACCGGTCCGCCGCCAGCACCCCGCAGGTCCTTGAGCCTTTGATCTCCATATCCATTTCCTGTTTCCACTCCATTGTCCCGTAATAACAGCCGCCTGCCTCACCGTCAGCAGCGGTAGGGACGCCGGACGGAGTCAGATGGAGAACAGGGAAAAGTTCCGGTTTTTTACTTTTAAAAATCCGTATCCCTGCCCGGTGAAAATAGATCCATACCATGCTCATACGGTGGAGCCGCAGCCGTTTTTCCGGTTCGCTCTTTACATGATTGGTGGAGACAGCGCCGGATAAATAGAGCAGCACATCTTCCCGGTAATGTGCCAGCAGATACTGTTTTGCCTTACTCCGGAGCAGATAGCCTCTAACCCCGTCTTTACTCCGAAGCTTTACCAATCCCCCCCGCTTCAGCCGGGTCAAAAGGGCGGCGGCATAGGATTCGGAACCGACTGCACGGCCAATCCAGTCTGCCGGTATCTCACCACTCATCGCTATCAACAGAAGCAATTCATCTTTCTTATCCATGTCCACAACTGTCACCTCCCTTAGTTCCGTATACTACCTTTTCATACCCTGCCTACTCCATCCCTGGGTAGCATGAGGCTCCCCTCAGTCTACGATCCGGTACGGTTTATGTGGTCGCGGCCAGCTTCTTACCCTGTCGAAATTCCATCGCCGAAATCCGTCTCGTTTTTCGATACCGGAGCAGGAGGCTGTCTTTTTACAATCCACCCGGGAAACCGGTCCCGGTCCATCAAAAAAAGGAACGTACAATCCCGTTCCCCCCTTGCGGTCGTATGATATGTGTCCAGATACAGTCCGTTATCGGACAGCAGAAAATACGTCCCCAGTGCGTCCACCACCTGCTTCTCCTCTATGTTGTCATGATCCCGGATTCTGCTTTTCGGCAGCATCTGATTGTATTCATGGACAAAGCAGACAATCGCCTGTTTATATACCGGAATCTCTTTTCCTCCCTTTTGGCGTTCCATACACCAGTCCTGTAGCGCCAGAAAAAACGGCTTATAGATATAGTCCGTATATTTGTTTTTCCGGTGGGGCAGCAAAAACGGGAGCTCCGCCTTTAAGATATGATTCTCATAAGCGATATGAATTTCATGAATCTGTACCAGCTTAAAACAGTATTCCTCTTTTTTCAGGCTATCATAAGTATTCCCCAGGACCAGTCTGCGGAGCCGTTCTGTCAGGCGTTCCGCGTACTCGGAGGCTTCGACCATGCAATCCATCATCTGTCCGTACTGGAAGCTGGAAGCGCTGCGGTCATAGAGTGTCTTGATGCTCCGCGCCTCCGCCAGCTTCTCCTGCATGTCCCCGGCCGCCCTCTGGACCTCTAACAGCTGCCATTCCAGATGCCCCGTTATCTCAATTTTCTTTCTTTTTTCGGTAGTATTCGACTTCACCACCCTCCTTCACTACACAATACCCAATCGTTCCCGGCACCTCAACCTGTCCGGTCAGTTCTTTATACCCCAGGACGACAATATGCTTTTCCCCCGGTCTTCTGCCTTTCGCATACAGGCCGTTCACGATTTTTAAGTCCCCGGCCCCGACATAAAGAATGTCATAAATCTCCTGCCCGCTAAAAAAGACAAGCCGCACTGGAAAATCCTCTTTTACTGCCAGATAGTGCCCCTCCACCTCCCGCTTTGAAAGCATGTCAATCAATACCCAGAGGCACTTTATGGTTCCCTCGTCTTTTAACGAATAGGCAAATTCGCTGGAAGCAAGAAGCCCGGTATAGGGGTTTTTATATATCTGCCGGTTTTTTAACAGCCTTGAAACGGCCCTTGCCGCCGCGTTTTCCTCTCCTTTGAAGAACCGGCAGAGCTGTTCCAAATAGAGTACATTGTAAGTCCGGATGATTATAAGCACCCGCTCCTCCATCAACTCCGGGCTTATATAGACCCCCATACGCCTTATCCTCCCATCTGTTTACCGTATGCCTGGCTCCCGAACTTTTCAAGCCGCTCTTTTAAGTTCTGCAAGTCCTTCCGGTCTGTGGTAATCAGATCGTTTTCAAGCTGGCTGGCTCGAAATTCCAGTGTCAGGTTGTTATTGTTTGTGGAAATCATGCCCTTCCCTCTCTCAAAATGGACAATCTCCATCCGCTCTGCATCGGACAAATGTAAAAGCTCCTGTACCTTTTTTGCTTCATCATTTTCCAGGTTAAGTACTATTTTAGTCTTTGTGGCATTGATAATCCCCCGCCCGTATTTCCCGTCCTTAAGCGCCAGGAAGTCGGATAAATCCTGGGTCGCACAGACTGCGCCCCCTGCGTAACCCCTGATAATTTTAAAAATCTCCAGGACATACTCTGCCGCCAGTTCGTTGGAGGAAGCCCCAATCAACTGCCATACCTCGTCTAAAAATACCGCCTTTTTCTCTGTCCGGTCTTCCTTCACCTTCGACCACACATAATCAACCGCCACAAACATTCCAACCGGCAGCAAATCCCCGGAAAGCTCCGAGATATCCAAGACTATGTATTTATTTTTCAAATCCACGTTGGTCTGCTGGTTAAAACTAGAGGCGGAACCATGTACGAGACGGTTTAAAATATTCGCCAGCCGTCTGGTCTCCTGCTTCTCAATCAACTCCTCATAAAGATCCCCCAGAACTGGCATTTTCCTGTATTGTTCCGGGTTCTCTGGATCAACGAGGCTTTCGTTCTCGTGGGTAATCCCTTTCTTCTGGTAAGTCAGAACCAGTGCTTCGTCTAAGAGTTGTTTTTCCTCATGGGACATATCAGGAATCAACAATGAGAAGAAAATGTGTAAATCCTGAATTTTCGCCGCCAGTTCCGAATGTTCCATCACTGCGCCATCCAGAATCTCACTTGTCTCCTTGTTTTTCTTCCGGATTTCCATCACATTAATACAGTTCTTGGAGGATGACGAAATTTTAATAAACTCCCCTCCGATGTTGGTGCAGGCCCTGGCAAATTCATGCCCCTTGTCCGGCGCTATGATAAAGACCTGGATGTTTTTCCGCCTCATACGCAGGGCCATCAGCTGGAGGAGGAAGGTTTTCCCGGCTCCGGTTGTCCCCATAATGGAGATATTTGCATTCTTATAGATGGAGGAATTGAAGATATCCACAATCACCAGGGAACTGTTCGCGGTATTGACCCCCATCAGGATTCCGTCCTTGTCCGACATTTCAAACGAAGTAAACGGATAACAGCTTGCCGCGCCGGACGTCAATACGTTCCGCTTGGAGCGCTCATAAATACTTTTATCCAGCCTTAACAGGGGAAGTGCGGAAAAGAATGCCTGCTCCTCCTGGAACAGGCAGGAAATTGTATCTAAGTCCTGGGCGTTTAAGAGTTTCCGCATCTCCTTTGCCCGCCACTCTACCTCCTTCGCGCTGTAGCCGGTTACGGTAATTAGGATACAGATATAGTAAAACTCTTCATTGGCTGACAGACCGTTTTTCAGATAATACCCGGACTGGATTGACTCCGCCAAGTCGTCAAAATCCGTATTGGTATCGCTGGCATCCTTGATTTTCGAGCGGTTCAACCGGATTCGCCTCCCAATCCGCTCAATGGTCTTGACCTTGTCCTGTTTATATAAAAACAGGTCCACATCAATGCCTTCCCCCGCATTGACAAGCAGGGACATCCAGCCAGCCGGCACCCGGTTCCGGTACCGTGCGGACGGAATAAAGAGGTAGGTGTGGTATACCCCGTCCATAACCACATAATTCCCATGCCGGAAATCCAGACTTTCCGGCGCGAAGTATTCAGAAACCGGAATCCGAGCGGTGCTGTCCTCCCCGTTCTCCCGGATATACCACTCCGCCACCTTATTCAGCCGCTCGGATAAGGGAACCGTTGTACTGGTTTTCCGGTTTAAAAGCAGGTATAGCATTTCAACGGTGTCCTGGGTCGGGTTATCGGACAGTTCGACCTCGTTGCCGCACTGGTATAAGTATTTCTTTGCAGTCTGGGCATAGGAATTTAATGTTGCCGCAATCTCAGACTCAGTCCCCCGCCTACCGTCCATGGCAAAAACCAGAAAAAATCTACGGGTAACCGCTTCCCGGTACCCGACAGAGCGCAGAAGCTTGATATAGTCCTCCTGGAGCATCCGGCACCGTCCATCGGCCTCCGCCTCAATATCCTTTTTTACTGCTTCGATATACTGGCCAATATCCGCTTTTTTAGAAATAGATTTAATCTGCAGCTCTGCCGGTGCAATCTTTAAATAACCCATGTAGGAATAGATAATGTTGCGTTGCTCACTGGCGCTGCGGTGCAGGAAGTTAATCGGCAGGGCCTCCAGGATCTTGACATAACGCCCGTCTGTGGTATATAGGATTCCATCCCGGATTGACGCGATTGGCATCTCTTTAGAAGCCCTTGTGTAGGGCAGGTCATAACACTCCTCCTGTTTCCCGGTCTCCGTTTTCTCCGACGTCTGCTTTTTTCGGGTGTTTTTTCCACTTTGTTTTTTTATCCTTTTTTTCTGCTCCTTCTTCAGCTCCTTTCTGACTTTCCTTAACTCCCTCTTCCAGGCTTTTCTCTGGTCTTTTCCGCTTTTTTCCTTTTTCACGGTTCCTTTTCCCTCCTCTCTGCACTCGCTCTTTTCTCCGGCTCTGCTCTAAGCGGTATCTTTCATCCGGCACAGATAAGATACGGCGTCTCCTTAAATACCGGAAAAAGCTTGCAATAAACGCAAAAAGGCTTTCCCCCTGAACTCCCATAACAGCCAGGATTATCACTGGTACCAGGACAATCATGCCGATATACAGCTTGGTTTTCCCTGCCACATCAAGCGACATAATAAGCGGCACCAATCCGGAAAGGAGCAGCGCCGTTTCCAGGGCATTCCTTGTCTTTACTCGCCCGGAAAGGATTGTCCCCTCCTCAGCGAAATTGGGAGGGATGGTATAAATATCAATCCGGTTATCCCCACTCATCGTTTCCGATTCCTCCTATTTCTCCCGTTTTCGTATGTAAATCAGGCTTCCGGTGCATATCAGGATCAATACCATTGCAAGAATTCCCAGGATTGGTATTTTGCCCTGTTCTCCCCTTCCCGGTGCATCCTCCGGTACAACTGGTTCAGTCTGCTCTTCCGGTTCCTCTGTTTTTGTCTCCTCTGACGCCCCTGCCGGCTGCACCTGTGTATCTTCTGGAAACTTCCGGACGCTGCATGGCATAACGTACACGTTACAGACAGTCACGGAATCTGCTGTAACTTCCACTGTCTCCGGCTCCGCATAGCAGTCATATTCCCGCAGTTCCGATATGGCCGTAACCCCTGATACATGGTATGTGTCCCCTGTCAGGGACAGATTTGCCATATAATCCCCGTCTTGATTTAGCCTTACTTCAAAGCTCCTTCCTCCAACAAGTCCTGTAAAATGAACCGTAACCTCGCCGTGAAACCCTTCAAACACCTCCCCCCGGACGGCCAGTGTCCCTTTTTCGGTATCCGTATCGGTGTATTCCTCCTCACATGCAGCGACATTTTTTATATCTGCCGAACTCCCAGCTGGGTTTCCCAATGTGGCGGCACGGCAGACGATGGCGCTGTTAAGTGCCAGACTTACGATCAGGCATGGGAAAAGGAATCCCTTTTTATTACGCTTCATGTCATTCCCCTCCTAAAATCCATATGCCGCCATCGCTTAGGTCCCTTGCATAGGACTGGATCGTGGACGGAGTATAGATATTGCCGGTCCTGCCCCGGCTGCCGGGATCGGCAATCGTTATATTTCCTTCACTGGTTACCCCCGTAAGCACAATAAAATGGCCGCTGCTGCCCGATATGGTATTTTCCGCACAGATCACCACCGCAAGTTTCCCGCTTTTCAGTTCCTCAACCACATGGTCCATCTGTTCCCGCTTAACGCGCTCCACGGACAGCCCCCAGTGCCGGGCCGCATTGGCCGGGTACGCATGGCTGGTCCCCCGTCCCGGGACATAGCCTCCGGTGTCTACCGCATATTTTGCTGTCAGTTCTGGTGTTACCGGTTCACCGGTCAGCGTGGAAATCGCAATCGCCAGTGCAGTCGGGCCGCATCCCGACGCGCGGACCGTGCTTCCGCCGTAAGAAAGAGACGCCCATGGTTCCTCCCCCTGGTTGTAATACACCACCTCCCCAACACAGCCGCTCACGGTATCGTAGGTAATAGTATCCCCGCCGGTGGCAATGGTACTGGTGTACACACCATCAGACGCCCCTGCTCCCAGAATATAATTTTTCCAGCTTGCCGCCTTAAACAGGATGTCAAGCACGCCGTCCCTGCCATTTTGGAGCATCTGGAACAGTTTCAACACGTTATTAAAACTGTTTAAATCAGTCACATAGCGGAAGTTATATCCCGTTCCCACATCGCTTAACTGCGGGTTCAGCTTCACAATAATGGCATAGTCCACAATCTCATATTCCTCCTCCTCGTCACCGGAGCCACTTGTTTCCGTATGCGTTCCGGTCATTGTCCAGCCAAAGAACGTACTGCCTTTTTGCTCAACGATGGACTTTAAAAGCACCTTGGAAACAGACGGGTCGGTTTGGGTAATCCCCGGCATAACTGTTCCTTCCCCTAAATACCCAAGGACATTCTGTACATAGGCCGGCGTCTCCCCGTTTTGCGGAATTTGATAGCCCGCCCGTATCACGGCACCCGGTCCCGCGTTATATGCCGCAATCGCCAGTTCCACCCCATTGGGATAAGCTGAAAATCTGGCAAGCTGCTGTGAGATATAATCTGCTCCGCCCATGATATTCTGCTTCGGGTCGTAAGGATCAGTAACGCCTAAGTTTGCCGCCGTATCGGGCATAAGCTGCATGATCCCGATGGCTCCCGCGCTTGATACGCAGTTCGGGTCAAAGTCGGACTCTGCTTTTGCCATCGCCTTTAAAAGGTCTTCGGAGACCTGGTAAGTAGCTGACGCAAGTGCAAAATACTCATCATACACACTGGTAAGGGTGCCCGTCCCGCCTGCGGAACCGTATCCGTTAAAACCTTCTATCTGTTTTCCGTTCCATGACTCTTCCATCAGGACCGCCAGATACTGGCTCAGTTTTGGTTTCAGGACCGTCTCGTATTCATCTTCCACTTCATAGCCGTCATACCCGCTCTGGTTATTATCATAATCATCCTGTATTTCCGCCGCCGCCTGGTTCCGAAAGCCCTCAACCAGTCCATAGATTTCCGTTTTATAGGCAGGGTCAGCCGTAAAAAGAGCCTCGATCTGAACCTTCATGTTGTCACATTCCGCCGCGCGGGCCTGGGAAACATACCCGTCCGCGTCAGCAAAGCCAAGATACATAAAGATAATGCCTACGGAATTTACCAGTATGTAGGCAAAAAGGAGGATAGCAAGCAGAATTGAGCCAACTATCTTCCAGAAGGTTTTACTTGTAAGCAGCGCGCCTGCCACGGTTCCAAGAGGTCCCGCCAGCGCCGTGCCGACTGCCGCACCGCTGGCCGCACCTCCGGCTTTCACAGCCCCGGCTGCGGCATGGGCGGCCTGTATCGTATGTGCGATTCTTTCTGTCTGCCCCGCTGCCCGAACGATTCGGGCAGCCGTTTCTGCCGCTTTGTCAAGCGGCTCTTCGCTCCGCTCCTCGTTCATTCTCTCTCCTCACAAATCAGCCGGCCCTTAAAACCGGACCGGCTGTTTCTTACTTCTTTCCTCGTTTTCCTAGAGGTATCTTTTTCATATTCTTTTTCCCCTCCGGCTTCTTTCCCGGCGCCTGTTCTGGTATCCGCCTCTCCTGCGGAGGTTCCTTGTATACCTTCTCCAGCCGTATCGAACCATCCTTCTCCAGTACGGCTTTGGTTTCCGGCAGGATCTCCGGAGCCTTGTCCTTTTCCGGGATCTCGTAATAGGTTTTTCCGTCTTCGTGGATCGTCTGGTAAGCTCCCTGGGGCTTTTCGTACTGGCTGGCATCATATCGCATATACCGCTCCCCATCTCGTTCAGCCAAATAAGAACCGGAATCTCCGGCCGGGGCTGCCTGGCCGGACTGCACATAAGCCCCTGAGGCTGTACTCGCCTCCGCAACAGAAGCGGCCTGCATTCCGCCTGCGGACATTCCTTCCGCTCCATGTGTATTTTCTGCACCGGAAACAGAGCCGGACATACCGCCACCGGACACACTGCCGCCCGTTCCCGGGCTGTGGGATTGGATACCGCCTGCTGCACCTGTTTCTGCTGCATGGATTCCGGCTGTATTCGTTCCCCCTGCGCCGGTTTCTTCAGCACCGCCTCCTGGCATTCCTGAATGTACGGTAGACGCTGGGCCTTCCAGGCCGCCTGCATATCCTGACGGCGCTGTTTCTGTTCCGCCCAGGGCAGTACCTGCACGACCGTCTGCCAAAGCGGACTCACTGCCAGCATAGGACAGGACACCTGAACCCTGCATTTCTGCATCTGGTACCGTCTCCGCACCAGCATTTTCCTGCATACCGGAAACTCCGCTGCCCTCTGCGGGCATATCCATACCGGTATCCTGTGCCATACCACTGGGGCCAGATACCGAATTTTCCTCTGTCCCGTTCCCTGTGCCAGATATTTCTTCTGCCTCCGGATAAGCTGGTCCAAACGGGCCTTCTCCCGAATAACCCATTCCAGGGATTTCCCCTGCTTCTGCCGCATCTGCATAGGAGCCATCCATCGGCATTCCAGCCTCGTCAAACGGCAGCGGTTCCTGGTCCGCAGAAAGATCCTCTGCACCTTCAGCGCTATCCAGGCCATCGAAATAGCTTTCTTGTGGTTCATAACCGGATTCATCTGGCATTCCAAAGGGCATATCCGCTGCACCGGCTCCCGGCATTTCATTATCATAGCCGTTAAAGTCATCTTCCGCTCCATGCCAGCCAAATTCCTCCCCTGCTTCCGGGTTCCCTCCATCGCTCATTCCGCTGTTCATTCCTCCGACACCAGAACCATTCTGCATACCGGACATGCCTTCCGCCCCGAAATCCGGGGTGCCGCTCCCCATCGGGATCGGTTTTCCAGAACCAAAGGCCATGCAGGAAGCTCCCTTATCCGTGTTTCCGCCCCCGGCTCTGCCACCGCCGCCTCCCATATGAAGCAGGCGCCCGGCCATGAGAAGCGCGCCCATTCCGCTAAGTCCTCCCCCAATCCTGCCGAGATTCACGCCCAGGGAAGCCATATAGCTGTCCAGCTTTGCCGTGATCTTGCTAAACCCGATCAGGCACATGGTTGCGGCAAAAAACTTGGTAAACCCGTAGCTGCTTGCCATGATATTTCCATACCCGGACAAAAACATTTTTAAGCACCAGGCATCCAGTATCACAATCAGTACCTGGCCGCCAAACATCCTTACCCAGGAAGTGGTAATATTGTTCGTGGACTTGGAACCGCCCGCGGCAAAGGCCAGCGGCGCAGTATAGGAAAAGATACCCAGCAGCACATACCGTTCCGCCAGGATAAAAAGCATTTTAAAGTAATTCCACGCCACAACAAAATGCAGGATCAGTAAAAGCATCTGAATACTGATTACGTCAATCCCCAGTACTGATACAACTGCCTCCGCCGCCGTCACATAGCCCGAAAAGGAGTTGACCGTGACCGCGGTTCCTACCACCCACTGATAAGGCGTTCCCACGATATCCAGGATATAGTTGACAATATCCTTTGCATAGGCAATCATAAATAAACTGATTGCCGAACGGAATATCAGTTCCAGCGGTTCTTCCGATGAGGCCGTAATTTTGCCAAACATCCCCTTGAACAGCTGCCAGACCAGGATCATAAGCAGGATCATAATTGCAATCGGCATGATACCGTTCCTGTATAGATCGCCTGCCACGCCAAATAATTCCTCAAACAAGTCCAGATCACAGGACAGAATTTCCGTAAACATGCTGCTCGCAACATCCATCATATCTACGATAAACTGGGCGCACAGCTCTTTTATTCCTTCAAATAATAGTTCTAGCAGCCATCCCATGCTGTCATCCTTTTACAGGATTTTACCCACCTCCTTGACACCTCCTTGCTGGGAGAGCACCAGCCCCTTTTTAAGAATACGTTACGGTGAAAACATGCTCTGTGGAATAATACTTTCCATATAGGTTACGATTGCGCCGAGGGTCATTAACGCCGCCCAGCAGATGATAATACGCTTCAGCCAGGCGCGTGATTCGTCCACGGTCTTCCCTGATTTTGAAAAGTTCATAAGAAAAAGGCAAACTGCCGCACATACAACAGCACCGACCGTCGCAATCCCTGCAACATCCGTATACACTTGCTGCATGGCGGTCTTAGCTGTATCAAAAATATCCGCATAGGCTGTCTGGCTCATGAGCAGCGACATCATGCCAATGACATAGACCCGCCCAGCTAGCGCCGGCATATTCATAAAGCTTCTTTTTTCAGGCAGCCGGGAGCCTGCCTGTTTCTCCAAGTTCACATCAATCCCTCCTTTTGGGTACAAAAAAAGCAACCACCGTGATGATGATTGCTTTCCTTGTATTATTTTTCGGTTTTCATGGCTCTCCATGGACCTATATCCATGCACAAAAACTGATGATATCATTATAAAATCTTTGAAATCTCAAGTCAACGCATATTCCGTCCCAATGATGTTTCTTTTCAGTCTCATGATAAAAAATGTTCAGGCCGCATTTTTAATCTGCCCGCTTTCTCTGCCATCCCGCTCGATTGTGTAATAATATGAGCTGGTTTCAAGCCGTACATAATCCGCTGCGATCTCCAGGATACGCCGCACTTTATCCGTCCACATCAGTTTTCCTCCGTATCGGTAACACGCTTCCTCTCCCACTCTGATCGGTAACTGCACTTCGCCAACGGTTCTTACGATTCTTTTTGCCTGTAAACTATTCCTCATCATAACGGCACCTTCCTCCTCAACTGGCTAACTGGTCTAATGACAGCACGCTCACCTTATTGGTATAATCTACTTTCTTTCCATTTCCAAAGGCAAATTCCAGCTTCCTGACGGATAACGGGATTGTCTTTCGCAGACGGAAATCCAGCAGCTCCGCCTTCACCTCCGTAATCACGGTTTTTGACAGCCTGGAACGGAAATAATTATAGTCCAGAATTTCCGCCTGCTGGCTGGTTCCTAAATGCTGCAGCTTCTCATTCTCCGTCCGGATTCCTTTCGCCTCCAGCCCGACCACAATCGTTCCATCGGCCATATAGCTCTTCTTCTGGACTGCCTGCCCGATTGACAGTTCCATCGGCTCCGGATTTTCCATCTGTAATCCGCTTAATAACAGGACACAGTTATCCGGGTGGCTCACCGGTTCAAGTGTCTGGACTTCCAGTTTCATTTTCTTAAATTTGTCACGCTTCATTCGTTTCCTCCTTCGGTTAATGTTCTGATTTTTAGTTTCTGCCCTCCTCCTGTACTGCTGTCCTATCCTGCTTTTCTGCACAAAAAAAAGCGCTTCACTTTTTCAAAAAAATGAGCGCCATTCTATAATTGCTTAAACTATGAAAGATCCAGAGCAGACTCATGCCCTGACTGCTTCTTTCTATGCAGAAAGAACAAACTTTTTATACATTACCAGGACCGGTAATGCACAAATCAATACAGTATTATTATAATACTATATGTTGTGGTTGTCAATTATATAAGTACCATATTTAGTCTTATAATCTCTTTTGTATACCCCTCTTTTCTCTACTGTTCATTCTCCAGGGCCAAAACCTACCAACGCACATAAACCGTTTCCGCTAATGTAATCTTTCCAGCCTCCATATCAACAGCACGCATTTTAAGTAATTGGTTCAATGCCTCGTCAAATTTGGAAAAATCAAAGGAATCGATTTTCCCCATGCGGACCAGCCTCTCTATTTCAGTCTTCAGATGTGCTTCATCAATCCCATAATTGGCACACTTTTGTTCATGAAGAGCATATACCATGGCTGCACAAGCCGGACTTAATTTCGTTATGGCAGTTTTGGATATAAATATACACCCCAACAAAATAAGCTGGATATAATTAAATACATTTTCCGGTTTGCTAAGCGATGCAGCCAGTTCAATCCCAGCGGCAATACACGCCCTTAAATCCAATCGGATGTTTCCTGGCTTTATAGAGAATGAATGATCTGCCAGGACAATCATATCCTTTTTCACCGGCTCCGGGCTGATGATTATATTTCCCATGACACAGTCATAAAATGGTTCCTCGATTCCCATATCCTCTGAACAGTTTTTTAAATGCCGGTTCAGCTCCAAATCAAGTGCCTCTGCCTCATCTCTCGTCATTGTTTCCCCTCCCGTAAATCCGAGTCGGCCGGATAATTGAATCCAGCTTCCCCCTCGTTCTTTTCAGCAAAACCTGCGTCCTGTATTCATCATATACATCCAAAAAACCGCCATACAGATGATTCCCGTCCACAGTATCAAACATGTATTGATCATCACGCAAAACAGCGAACAGCCTTGCCTTCCTCTTTATCGGTAAAGGGTGCGTATCCGTGTTCAGCCTCGTCCGATACAACACATAGTCTGTATAGTAGAGAAGATCAAAATAATCCATATACATCATCGGAGCCATGTAAGTATATTCTTCAAGAATCCGTTTTTTCCGTTCTTTTCCTCTGCTTTCCATAATCATCTTCAGGACAATATCATAAGCAATCCCGTCCGCATCAAATTCCTCCTGCCGCATGGCCTGTTTCCCCTTTTTGACAGTTCTTTCCTTTAAATAGAGGTGTGCGATTTCATGTGCGATCGTAAATGCAGTGATTGTCCAGTAACAGTCTTCCGCCAGATTTATAACCTGCATATCCCCATGGATTTCTTCCATCAACGTCCTGCAGGACTTCTCATCCGGCAATTCGCCCAAGATACTGACGTCATTCAAAATAAACAGGGTGTACAGAAAACAAAAACCATAGGTATCCAGATTCCGAAAGTCTTTCGACCATTTGAACAGAACCAGAAGAAACGAAAGGACTGCCGATTCAAACAACTCGTCAATATGGAGGAAACGGCTTTCCTCCTCCTTTTCTCCTAGCCACACATAGCTTCCCACTGTTTTTTGATACCGGTTGTTCAACTCGATCCGCTCGTCCTGGAATCCATAATCCCGCTTAAAATAGCCGCGGACGGTTTCCAACATATTCTCCAAATTATATTGGTTCAAATTCTCCCTGATAACCGGCTCCGAGACCAGATCTTTCGGCAAATAATCTTGTATCAATCCTATCGCAAACTCTATATCCCTTGTTACCTCGCCGCCATATTTCAAAATACTATAATCACTTGGAGGAACCAGGAAATCAAACATCGACCTCTTATCCATACCATCTCTCCATAGATATATGTCTGCCACATCCACATCGCAGAGTTTCCATATCTCCGTCTGTATTCGGGAACCTTGCGACATAATGTCGCAAAGTTCCTGATGTCTCCTCTTAACTGGTTTCGTTCATAATCCTTCATTATGTGGGGCATCTGTACATGTCATTATATCACTCAAAAAAATACCACACAAGGCACAAATGCTTTGCTGCCTGCCATTTGGGCAGGTGCTCGCAGATTCGTTTACCCTATGCCGCATTTCTATTACTCGTCCATCGTCCATGTATCCTGAAAATGTTTCAGAAGCTTTCTGCTTTCATCTTCATAACCCCACAGTATATCTTTCACCGCTTTTAAAGCGCTCTCCCTCCACCGGAAATATGTGCTTCGGTTAATCCTTATGTTCTGCGGCAGGTGCGGGTCCAGCTTGCTTATAATCTCCGCAATATTATTTGGTTTATAGGCCGACATATAAGTGTAATACAGAACCCAGTAATTCCGTTCCCCTTGGGGGTGATATTTCCGCATCAGTTCAACGGACTCGTCAATCAACTTCAGGAATTTGTTAGAGCTGTTAATTGCCTCTACCCTGGACTTTATATTCGCCTCGTCCTCATTAATGTCCATTCCGGCCTGATACAATGACTCTAAAAACTCATCCACATCGGTGCCATATTCCTTTTTAAAACGATGTTTCACCTGCCCAATCTGCATCTGCATCCTCCAGGATACGGAACGGTAGATCTGGAATAATCTTACTACATCATGATATACCGCATTATCTTTATTCTCGCCTATAATAATTCCACTTTTACCCATTATATTTATCCTCCATATTATTTTCTGTTGTGAAAACCATATTTGCTTTGGAGAATAGAATTTAATTGGTTAGAACCTTGCGACATTGTGTCGCAAAGTTTATAGTGTAGATATTTTTAATAAGTTCCATATTTAGCTACTGAATAAAAATATAGGACACCTGATTATTTTAGATATCAGACGTCCTATTAATGCATTATCATATTGAGATTTACCCCTGTTGGAAGTACGTTCCGAGATTTTGTCTTATTACAACAAAGTCAGGATTTCATCTACTATTTCTTCCAATGTCTTATCCTCTGTGTTGATTCTTACCACATTCGGGTATTCGTTATTCAAATACCGCATCTGCCCATCCACGTTATGCTTCTGATGTTCCCGCATGTTTTTGTCCCGAATTAAATCATTATCTATACGGGATATAATAGTTTCTTTTTTAGCCTCAAGAATAATGTGAAGCATGGAAATATTTTTCTTTTCAAAATAGTCCAAAAGTTCTCTTTCACATAGTTTATCCACAAGCGATACTGACACGATAGGCATCTTACCACCATTGTACACCTTTTCTTCTAACACTTCTCTAAGTAAGTTGAGAAATTTTTGATTATAATATGGAGCAAACCCAGTAAAGATATTGTTTTGGTCATTTTGAAGAAACTCTATCCAATATTGATCAGACTCAACATACTCAGCGTTCCTATCTGCTAGGAATTTTGCAAGTTTCTTAGCTACATGGGATTTTCCCACACCATTGGCTCCGTCTATCCAAATAATCATATTCATTTACCCTATAATATTTATTCTCGTCCTCAACCAAATTCAATTTGTTCAGTTCGTCAAACTGGAATTAATCGAGCTGATAGTTACTGTTTTCTAACACTCCATTCATCATTTTGAGTTTTTCTTTCGGCATAGTAACCGCAAGGCATATCCTTTAGAATACCAACAGAATTATCTAAGTCAAATATTGATTTTAAGGATACTAACTTTGCTTCGTCTGTTCCATGCGTTTTTCCACATAGAAATTGCCACATTCCATCATCTTCATCATGTGATACATACAAAATAGGTTCTCCATTCTCTATTATGTGGCAACAGGTAATTGTAGCTGTATTTGGTGCGTCATAAAAAGGAAATTCCATATCTAACACTCCTTTCAAATTCAAATTTTTCGTCTCATCAACCTGGAATTTATTGACTTTCTTTTTTATTTCCTTCTTGCCTTGTTTTTTTCTCTTTTTACCTTGTGTTCTAAAGTATATCTGCATAATATTTTCCATCAATATTGGAAAAAGTCACTTGGGTAGGGAAAAGATTTATTCCCATAGCTGCCATTCCAACAACACTGCACGCCCATTCACTTAGTTCATTCGGAAGTCGAAAGCACTCAGATTCTCCATCTTTTAGAATTGTTACTGTTGGAATGAATTTCTTATCCACACCAACCGATAATACATCAAAAGTCTGAGAACCTTCATGTAACGGCAAAAGGAGTTGCTTCCTCGAATCAAAATATACCTTCCCACCCCTTTTATTAAAAAATGATTCTTCGTCAAAGGGAATTACTGGCTCAAAGGGCAATTTGCATCTTCTTTGTTCAAAATACCTTGTTAATTGCTCACAAGCAAATGCATTAAAGTATTCACCTTGCATATCTATATCAGCCCGGATCTGTTCGACAGATTCAAAATGGTTCATAAAATTAAGCAAGGCATTGAATATAACCAGATCATCCGAATAAATACCGGAGTACGATTTGTACCAAGCTGGTTGCCATTCGCAAATAAGACGATATAGCTTTTTATAAAGCTCTAATTGAACTTCACTCAAACAAAACCAACCTGCATCAAGAATCTTTTTGTTGGTACTTTCATCAAAAGATTGGTAGCGTAAGGAATTGCACACCCCCTTCAACAGCTTAGAAATGATTCCCGCCATCATATCTGCCATACGAAGACCTGGATGCTCCGTAGAATCGGCTTCATCTGAATTATCCAGACCCATTTCACGAGCAGACTTTAGAGTTTTACTTTCTTCCTCCGCTTCACCTTCTTTATCAATAATCAGTAAATAATTTTGTATATCTTTTTCCTGCAAATACTTATTGAACCCATCAAAAGGCATATGATAATCCCAATCAAGCTCTGGGACATCTGAAATTTCATCTAATACGAGTAAAATTTCTTGAAATGACGTCGTCTCAGCTTGCTTTAATCCCGGATTGGTTTTATTGCATTCAATCCTATCTCGGAAAAACTTCTTTAGTTCCTCTAAAAAACTTTCGGATGATTTGTAGAGGCACTTAATAATTTCCTGCGGGCGATACACAACGAGAGCCTTTGTAATGGAATACTTCATTAAGTCCGCATCAACGAGAAAACTGTTTCTGTACCCTCGAAAAACCTGTAACACAAGGTATTCGATCTTGCTGCCAACAGAAAAGTAAATATGAATATCCTCGTCAAAAAGCGATAGAAAATCATTTATAAACCGAGCATTCTGCTTGTTGAGGGAGGCAAAACCATTCTTGAATTGTTTTTGTTGAAACATCGTACTTTTAATTTCACCATTATGATTTTTTCTGTCTGCGTACTTGGTTTCAAAAGCAGCATGCCGTTGCAAAATATCATCTTTCTCGGCTGACCATCCTACAATCATGGTCACGAAATTATCATAATAATTAGAGGCACTTACCGTCTTGTAATTAATTCTTCGGCTATGCTCAGACTCATCATAGTAGAAATTGTATTTAGACATTTTCCAACGTCCCCTTCTTATAAAATTCAATTTAGAAGCAACTTCCCAGGAGGTCATTTCTGCCATCTTATCCAGCCACTAAATTCAAATTTATTTAATTATATCAAAAGCACTTCTCAAAAGGAAGCTTAATATATATCTATTCGCTGAATATATCATATCTTTAAAATATAAAGACCTAGTCACTACTATCGCTTTGCGACATTGTGACGTAAAGTTTATGATCATATTATCATTTTACAGACTATGGAACCTTGTGACATTATGTCGCAAGGTCCCACTTACCTAGCTAACTGAATCCATGGCTGTCTTTCCAAGACTTCAGCAACTCAATTATTACAGCTTCAATCTGCTCTTTTGTATATTCCTGCGGAAAATAATTTCTTATTTTCTTAGAAGATATTGTGATACTCGGCATCTCCCGTCCTTTTTCCCTAGGAGACAAAATCATCATTACTCTTTCTTCTGTCAAGGTTCCCGCCCTACTCTCGTCTTTTAAAGACTCAGCCTGCGTAACCGACAAAGAAAGATTTTGCTCCACTATCACTTTGAGTACCCACTCCTGCTCTTCCCTGGCAAGATAAGATAGTTTTTCTGCCGGAAGAAGAAGGAGTTTTTTCTTATCCACATGATCCAAGAGTTCTGGAAGCAAATAGGTCAAGCGGATATACCGCTGCACGGTTCTGCCTGTCTCTTCAGCATCCTGCCCTATCAAATCTGCTGTATACCCCTCTCCTTTGACCCCCTGATGGCTCAGCGCCTCCATTTTCATACGATACGCCTTAGCTTTTTCTGATGGCAAAAGATCTTCTCTCTGAATATTGGAATCAACCATGATAATGGTAGCCTCATCATCCGTCAGTTCCCGAACAATAACCGGCATATCCAAACAGCCGGCTAGTTCACTTGCCCGTTTTCGTCTGTGACCTGCAACAATCTCATATCCTCCCTTCTTGTCCTTGCGGACGATTCCAGGTACTAAAACCCCATACTTTTTAACACTCTCAACTGTCTCTACCATCTTGTCATCATCAAGAACACGAAACGGGTGATTTTCAAATGGATGCAGTGATTCAAGCGGCAGACGTATGATTTGGCTGTCTTCCATTTTTTCACCCTGTCCCTTACCAAACAAGTCATCATAAGAGGCAAATTGAACTTTATCCGCGCTACGCCTGCCCATGAGTAAGCACCTCCTCCGTCAGAGCCGCATAGCCTTCGGCAGCGACCCCCCTGGGATCGTGAAGGTATATGCTTTTACCTTCTGCACTCGTTTCTGCAGCCCTTACAGACAATGGAATACAATTTTCAAAAATGTGAATCTGGCTGCCATATGCTGCTCTCAGCTTATCGGAAATATCCTTTGCAAAATTGGTTCTGCGGTCTACCTTCGTCAGTAATATTCCTTCAATCTCAAGTTCTGGATTTAGTTGGCGGTGGACCCGACCAATGGTTTTAATAAGCTGCTGCAGTCCTTTTGCCGGCAGATAGGCCGACTCTACTGGTATCAGTACGCTGTCCGCCGCTACAAGGGCATTAATTGTCATCATTCCAAGAGATGGCATACAGTCAATCAATATGTAATCATATTGTCCCTTAAGCTCTTCGATATAGAGGCGGAGTACAGTCTCCCTGCTCATCACATTCACCAACGTAGTCTCAAGGCCAGCCAGTTCAATATTAGCAGGAAGAAAGTCTACCCCTTCCGCATGATGAAGAATCCCCTCTTTTATATCTATCGGTTTGTCATTCACCACCTTTTTCAAAACGTCCACTAAAGTCACTTCGAGGTCATCCGGTTCTTCAATTCCCAGGCTGGCAGCTAGATTTCCCTGTGGATCAGCATCAATTAAAAGAACTCTCTTCCCTTTTCTCACCAGTCCAATTCCTAAGTTTACACATGTGGTTGTCTTTCCAACTCCGCCCTTTTGATTTGCTATTGCTATTATCTTATCCATGATGTTCTCCTCTTCATAGTAAAACTAAAAGTTATGATTACTTATACACCTCCGCAGCACTCAGGATATCTAATCTTAACCGCCTGCCAGAAGTATGGCGCATACCCACAGTAGAATAGATCCTCCACAGTATATTTTCTGCATTCAGAGAGCTGTT
This sequence comes from Eubacteriales bacterium, assembly GCA_030524715.1. GTDB lineage: Bacteria > Bacillota > Clostridia > Lachnospirales > Lachnospiraceae > Blautia_A. The sequence goes on from JAUNGB010000001.1 coordinate 128,717, forward strand.
CTTCAGCCTCTTTATAATCATATACACTGGGAGTACCATTGCAATAAAGGTTATATGCCATTCTTACGATATGCAGGCTTCCTGTTGTCTGCCAGCCCTCATGCAGGCATTTTGTTTTAACAGTCCCCGATTTAAAATCATAAATTCGATTCACATTTTTTCTTGTATCCTCGCTAATTCCCAGACAGTAAACCAGGGCGGCGTGATATACATCCTGACATCTGCATTTTGGCAGGTACTGCACAAAGAAACGTTTATGAGCCTCATTCTTAAAAACAATGTTTGTCTTACTATCTTCCATTTGGTACGTCTCCTTTCCTCTCTTGATAAAAGCAAAAAGGATATTTCCTTAATTATGGAAACATCCTTTTAACCCAACAGTTCATTCTGTAATAAAAATATTTAATTGTTCTCTTAGCTACTTATGTCTTTTTTTCGAGTCTGCCGTCATGCCCCTAATTTAAGGGAAACTACCAGCTTACCTGATGGAGGTTCTTTACGAATGAAGGTCACCAATCCATACAGTTTACCCTGTATTTTATGTCCATATTTCCCGCCCAGTACACAATATATGGTATTAGCAAATCAGCACACCATCAACTGGTTGTGGTTTTTCCTCACATGCGTAGTAGGAGACAAAGTATTCTACCGCGTTGTTGGGGAAATATTCTTTGAATTCTCCGTATAACTGGGCTGCCAGGGTCTTATTGTGGGCGATGATCAGGGTCGGCTTGTTTAACGCCTGAATAACATTGGCCATCGTAAATGTTTTGCCGGAGCCGGTGACGCCCAGCAAGGTCTGAAATTGATTGCCTTCTTTAAATCCCCGCACCAACTCGGCAATGGCCTGGGGCTGATCGCCGGTTGGGGCGTATTCTGATACTAATTCGAAATGGTCCATATATGTTTATCTCCTTCATTATAGTAGCACTCTCCCTAATATAGCTAGTTCTTTTCCCAATTCGAATTAAGAAATAGCATAATATTTGTATTTGAAGCTTTTCAAGTATTCTTCCTACATCCCCCGTTTTGAGCGTAAACTCGCAATGTTGACTTATATCTTTTGGATGTTTATCTTTAAATGTTACATAGCACACATTGTTAACCACTTCATAAAAACATTTTGAGTGGGAAACTGCATTCCTCGTATGTCTATAAAAATTAATAGTACTCAAATCATTACTAGATTCATTATTGTATGTTGTATTCGCATTAGTAACTAAGTTTAAAAATAATTGATTAATTTCCCTCTCACATTGATCACCATAAGTTTTATCATATTTTTCAAAGATTCCTTTTGGCATTACCAGTAATACATATAAAAACATTTGCATAGTAGCAGGATTTCCAATTCCTGAAGCTTTTAATATTTTTCTAAAATTTTCATTATTACCAGAAAATTGAAGTTTTTGAAAATATTCACTCTTTAAAAAATTATTATTACTTAATTCTCCAAGCAATGAAGTTATTGCCAATGCTTGGCACAAAACAGATTCATTAGGTGTTAATTCCATAACATCTTTCTCCCTTTATAAAACTCATATCTCGTTAATCCCCCAACTTTTTAAAGTCATCCAAATTCAATTCTCTGCGAAGTTCTTCTTCTGTCGGCATATACGGCAAATATTTTGCCGCATAAATCTGTTTATTATTTTCCGGCAAAGTATAACGGACCAAAGTATCACTTTTATCCGCACACAGAAGAATTCCAATAGGGGGATTATCTCCTTCATTCATCAATTCTCTTGTATAATAATTTACATACATCTGCATTTGTCCTATATCTTGATGAGTCAAATCATCTACTTTTAAATCAATTAGGACAAAACATTTCAGGATATAGTTATAAAACACAAGGTCAATATAAAAATGTCTCCCATCAAAATTAATATGTTTCTGACGTGCTACAAATGAAAATCCTCTTCCCAACTCTAATAAAAACTTCTGTAAATGATTAATTAGAGCTTGTTCTAAATCACTTTCATAAAAATGTTCATTTGCCGGTAAATTAAGAAATTCAAGTACATATGGATCTTTAACAATTGACTCATATTCTGGTTTAGGTTCTACTACCTCAATTTCCTTAGCGACACTTTCTTTGTCATGGCTTGCGAGAATACGCTGATAAAACATCGTATTAATCTGACGTTCTAATTGTCTTACACTCCACCCTGCTTTCACAGCCTCTTTAGCATAAAATTCCCGCGCTGTTTCATCTGTTACTCTCATTAATTTAATATAATGCGACCAGCTCAATTCGGGAGACAGTGTCTCTCGAATTGGAAACATCAAATAAAAACGTCTCATATTTCTAAGATTCGTTATATCAAATCCTTTTCCAAATTCTGCTGTCAATTTTTTAGATATATACTGTAATAGCTGTTTACCATATGTCGCACGTTCATTTTCACCACATGCATGATAAATCTGTTCGCCGATTTCCCAATATGCATTTACCATTGCGTAATTAACGGTTGCTTTAACTTTATTTTGTGCATTTATAATATATCCACGAATGGATAAATACATTTCTTCTTGTTTTTGTTCAGCAAAAAGTAATTCTTTTTCCTGTTTCTTCACGTGACACCTTTCCTTTCAGATTTCTTTCTACTTTAATTATGCAGACATTATCTGCGCAATTATCCATACGGTATTAAATTCGCTACATGCGTGTAGCTTTTTCATTTTCCATAGTCATTTCCACATTACACGAATACAGATCACAAAATTCAATCATCACCCGATATTACCTAGTCCACACTTTCTTATTTTTTGTGCACAAACAGATATAATTTTAGATACATTTTTCCCATCATAAAGAAATAAAAAACTTGTCTATTCTGACTCTTTACGAATGAAGGTCACTAAACGCATTCAATCCAGCTAATTCTATCCCGTCCATTCAATCCATATAGTCCACAAAATATGGGGTAAACAACAACAAATAACACTAAATAGCAAGTCTGAACTCCCCAACGCTTAGTAGGATACAAAATATTCAACCGCGTTCTCCAGGAGCATCCCCTTAAATTCGCCATAGAGCTGTCCCGCCAACGTCTTATTGTAGGCGATGATCAGGGTCGGCTTATTCAGCGCCTGTTGCAGTAATCATATCGTATTATTTTCAACGTCACATTTTATTTGGATTTCAATTATATCATATGCAACAAAAAAAGTACAGAGCAAATCGAACCTTTGTTCTGTACTTTCATAGCAGATTTTCTTGTTCCGATTTTAGGCCACAAATTTTATCCGACTGAGGAATGAATTTCTGCTGTAGTGTTTGATTTCTTTCCTAACCGTCTTTGGACCTTCAATGTTCTGCTTATATAATCAATATCAGAATGTCAAATGATAATCTCATCAAAAGCTGCTCTTTATCTGTAAATTCCGCTACAAGCAAACATCCTATGTGACCGCTTTTTTACATCTCAAATCAATTCTTCTTGCATTTCAGAACTTTTCTTTCTATCTAACTGATAGCATTAAATACCTCATTATAATACCCTCTCCATATATTTCACAAGCATCTCCGTAGACCATCTATATGTTTCATCTGTCTCATATTTTCGATAATCACACTCCAATGCAAGTAGTAGAAACAAATAAATATCATACCAGAGAATCCTTGTCTTTTCTGCAGCGGTAAATTCCGTCTTACCGTATCCCTTTAGGAAATCCGCCGATTGCCCATAACTTCTGAATCCGACTTCCATAAGCGGATCTCCCCATAATGCCCGCTCAAAATCAATAATTCCTGTTACTTTTCCATTCTCAACAAATATATTTCCATCCTACAAATCCCAATGAACCATTTGAGGGATTTGGACTTCCTGAAAACAATTTTCATATGTGTCTAACAGTGAAATCATCTCAGGAACATCAATTTTTAAGTCAATCCCCATCTTTTCTGCATCCCCAACAGCAAGCTGCAGCATATCTTTAAAAACCTTAAACCAATAAGTCCCCTACAAATCCGGCTGTCCCGGATAACCGAATTTTGCACCTGTAATAGAATTTATTTGTTTTGTATACTTTCCCACCTGCTGCATAATACAAGATTTTTCGTTTTCCGGGAGTTCTCCCCCTACAGTCGACAGACTACATCCTGAAATTTTTTCCATAAAAAAATAAGGCGCATCGCAGATTATGCAATCTGCATCATATGCATAGATTTCTGCAACCGGAGCTTCCGTTCTCTTTCGTACAAGATTCATTGCGTTTACTTCACTATACATAATATTTTTTTCATAAGACATAATGAGAGTATCCGAATGCGGCGCAATTTTTAAAATCACCTGCCTCCCATCCGATAAAACTACATCATATACGGCATTAAAATATCCCTCTTTCAATTCTGCTATCATTGTCACTTCCAATCCCGGAAATGCCTGTTCTGCCATACGCCTAATATCTGCTTGATGTTTCCTATTTTTCGTTACACTTTCCATAACTAGCCTCCTCCTGAACCAAAAACGCACAAATTCACACCAGAGCCCCCATTGCAAACAGCTGATAACGTTGTTCAACCATTAGTCAGCAATATTTTGTTTCCGGTATTCTGCCGGTGCAATTTTCAAGACATCTCGAAATGCTGTTGCAAACTTGCTCTGATTTTCATATCCAACCTGGTTTGCAATTTCCGCTATGGTCGCCTGTGTCTGCCGAAGCAGCACAGCAGCCTGTTTCATGCGATATGTTTTCATGTAGCTTCCGATGGGCTGTCCATAGACCCCTTTGAACGTATCTTTTAACGACGCAGTATTGATAAGATATTCTTTGGAAAGCTCCTCAATCGTTGGACGCTCCTGCAAGTTGGAAATCAACTGCTTATGAATCTCCCGCACAATCTCCACCTGCGGAGAAGTGTATAATTCCCGCTGTTTTTCTTTCTTCACATCCACCATGCACAGGAATAAAAGCAGCTCCTGAACTTTCAGCATGAAATACGGCTTTTGCAGACAATCCGGCACAGAATAAAGCTCAGAAAAGATATGCTCAATCTCGTCCTTTGCCCGCATGACAAAGCAGGCTCCGTCTGCACAGAATTTCTCTTTGAAGTCTGCAATGTCAACACCGCTCTCTGCAAGGATTCCAGGCGGATTTTGTGAAACAATCTCCAGATCAAGCACCACAGAGATTCCCCGTTAATGTTTCAAAGGGAAGGACATTTCAAAGACACAGTTATCCATTGTGTGAATAGAAAGATCTCCCTCTCCGAGATACAGGCAGGAGCCGCTTTGCAATTTGCTCCCTTCCCGACCTTCCCGGCAGTGATTGATTTCCAGTATGTTTTTACCGAGGTTTCCATCCCAATAGCAGCTTGTCGCCTCAAAATCATTGTAAATGAGCTGAATACCGGGATAAACCTGATAGACTGTCATAAGCCCCAGGCCATCCGCACAGTCCATTTTATAGACGGTACAATATCCGTCATTATCTTTTGGAATAACCGCAGACAACCCCGCAGCGTTGGTAATAGGGTTTTCGTTCATAGTATTCCTTCCGTTATCTCGATTTGTTCTTCCAGGATTCTCCTGGCATCTTTTATTATATCGCTTTTTCGCATTTTACTCCGCTCCAATCAGCAGGATTTACAATCCAATTTGAAACCAAATTAGATTATAGTACATCCCTGCCGACTGTGCAAACGAAGAAAACAGCTAATACCTCAACTTTATATTCGTTTCCTGGTTTCCAGCGCAAAAATACATAAGCGTTCCCTCCTTACCGGCTCACAGAAGAAGTCGCTGGCAGCTTACAGAACTCATAAAGCATCATGGAAACGGTAATGACAACCAGGATTGCATCGGTCAGAGCAATCGCCAGCCAGACACCACGGATACCCATGCCGCCGATCATCGGCAGAACCACGCAGAGCGGAATAAACAGAATGATCTGGCGGAACAGCACCAGCCAGGTTGCCTTTTTCGCCTTACCCAAAGACTGGAACAGGGTTACGGCAATCAGGAAGCTGCCTTGCAGGATATAGGTGCTGAACATGATGCGGAAGTTTGTGGCACCCGATGCGGCAATACCCGGCGTTGTCAGGAACATAGACAAAATCTTTTCCGAGAACAACTCGGCAGGGATATAGAACACCAGCGACAGCAGCGTTGCAGCGGTAATGAAAACTCTGGTCAGCGTCTTTACCCGGTCATAGTCCTTTGCACCGTAGTTTGTACCGGCGGCAGGCTGGAAGCCCTGACTGATACCCCACAGAGGAACGAAAGAGAAATTCCAGAAGCGAAGCGCCGCACCCAACAGAAGCTGCGAGGTTTCGCCGCCATAGCCACTGGCCACACGATAGATCACTGTCTGCTGTACCAGGATCAAAATCTGCATCAACAGGGCGGATACGCCGACAGAAAGAACCTGAGGGAGCAGCTCACCGTCAATGCGGATGCGCCCGATCTTCACATGGGGGCTTTTCTTCTTGAAATACCAAAGGGTAATCGCGGCCTGAACAAATTGGGAGAAAATCGTTGCATAAGCAGCGGCTTCAATTCCCATGCCATAGGGATTCAGGATGCTGATAAAAATGGGATCAAGGATGATGTTCAAAATAGCGCCGCTGGTAATTATCATCATTGCCTTTTTAAGCTGGCCTTCTCCACGGATTACCATGTTGGCGCTTTGGAAGAAGTTTACGAACAGAGAACCGGCGAACACGATCCGCAGATATTTCTCAGCGTAATTCAGAATATTGTCGCTGGCACCGGTCAGGGACAGAAGCTGGCGGGTGAACACCATGCCGAAGGCGGTGTAAATAACGGACAGCAGAAGAACCATCGCAACCAGATTGCCCATGATCTTCTTAATCGTGTTTTCGTCCTTCTTGCCGACCGCGCGGGACAGTACCGATGCAGAACCCACGCCCAGCATAGCCGCTGATCCGGCATTGATAAGGGTCAATGGATAAGATACCGATATGGCTCCCATCTGCACATCACCGACCATCTGGCCGACAAAAATGGAATCCATCATGTTATAAAGCCCAACGACCACCATACCGAGAACCGCAGGAATGCTAAGTTCAATCATAAGGGGCCAGGGACTTTTTGTTAAAAGTTTTGTTCTTGTGTCAAGTGCCTGTTTCATCACTGTATTCCTCCTGGTCTATTTTATTACCAAGTATCCGACAAAACGTGCCATCGACGGGTTTTGTCGGATTAGCCACATCTAACCAGCCATATAAAGTATATAAAATCCGGGCTTCCTTGTCCGCTCCATAATGGAGCTTTTTTTATCCAAAGAGAAATGAGATTTTTGTCGAAAATCCAATCGGCAGGTTTTCCAATCCAAAGGGCAGAACCGCTCCCGAATCCATTGACTTTGAGGGGTTTCGTGAATATACTGGCAGCGTGAACGATTAAACAATCTTTTAATTGTTCAGCCATATCAAACCAACCAGAACAAATATCCTGCGGATATTTGCTTCGCGGGCAGTCGCCAGAAACAAATAAATTTGTCCCTGGCTCGTTGCTTTCGCGAAAATATCAAAATGAAAGGGGGGTTCTCCATGAAAAAGATCATTAAACTGATTGATCTGGACTGCGGCCATTGTGCTGACAAAATCCAGAACGCTGTAAAGAAGATTGATGGTGTGACCAGCGTATCCGTCAACTTCCTGGGTCAGAAGATGATTCTGGAAGCGCCGGACGATAAGTTTGACGCTGTGCTGGCCGAAGCAAAGGCGCTGATTAAGAAGATCGAGCCGGATGTATTGTCATCGAGGACGAGATCAAGAGCGATGCTCCGGCGGCAATCAAGTTGCTGAAATCTGCTGGCATCCGCAAAACGGTCATGTTGACCGGTGATGCAGATGCCGTTGGTAAGAAAGTCGCTGGGCGGCTTAATCTGGATCAGGCTTATACAGAGCTGCTTCCGGCTGATAAGGTTGACCGTGTGGAAAGCCTGCTGAATCAGAAAAGCGAAAAAGGTACGCTGGCCTTTGTGGGGGATGGCATCAATGACGCTCCCGTACTGGCGCGGGCCGATGTAGGTATTGCTATGGGCGGTTTGGGTTCCGATGCGGCCATTGAAGCTGCCGACGTTGTTCTTATGACAGATGAACCGTCCAAAATCGCCGCAGTTATGAAGATTGCCCGCAAAACAATCCGCATTGCAAATCAGAACATTGTCTTTGCCCTGGGCGTTAAGTTCCTGGTTCTGATTTTGGGTGCGCTGGGCTATGCGAATATGTGGGCGGCTGTGTTCGCTGATGTAGGCGTTTCTATTATTGCGATTCTCAATGCGATCCGCGCTATGCAGGTCAAGCTGCCGGATATGCCAGCGGGCAGCGAGGATTAGGGGTAAGCGCAATCGAAATGCGCCGCAGCTTTCACTCGCTGCGGCGCATTTCTTTATTGCATTTCAGTCGGACATGATATTTCAAACAATGCATCTATGGAGCGGTGCAGGAGCTTTGCCTGCGGCGTATCCGACAGAGAATAATAAACTTCTTTTCCCTCCCTCCGGCTTGAAAGGATCCCGCTCTTTTTTAGTATCCGCAGATGATGCGACACAGCAGGGGCGCTCATATTCACAGCCGCCGCGAGGTTGCATACACATTCCTCGCAATGGCACAGCAGCCATAGAATCCGCAGTCGGGTCGGATCACCAAGCTGCTGAAATAAAAAGGCTATATCCGTAAAGCCTTCCGCAGAGGGCATTTTATTTAATACCTTTTCAATATTCTGTCCATGGTTGTGAGGTAGATTATAATGCGGCATAAAAATCAGCTCCTTCCTGTGACTATGATACCGGCATAACGCTTGTCTGTCAAACACCCTAATTGATAAAAGCGCAGCCCCTGTGCTGTTTTGCAGGGGCTGCGCCGGGGATTCCATTACAAAGTTTCGTAGGAAACCAACTGGCTCATCGGGATGCGCTGCTTATCGAAACGATTGGGGTCGCCGGTTCCTTCATGGGAATAGCCCACAGCCAGAATGTTGACCGGCTCCAGGTTGGCCGGGAGGTCAAATTCCTTGCGCAGAACATCGGGCTTGAAGTAGCATACCCACACCGTTCCAAGGCCCAGCTCCGTGGCCTGGAGCATCATGTGGTCGGTCAGGATGGAGGCATCGATGTCGCCGGTCTGCTTCTGATCGAAAGGCCGTACCCACGCCTTATCGTGATCGGCGCAAACAATGATGGCCAGGGGCGCACCGTAGATGTTGGCCGCTTTGCTGATCTTCGCAAGACCTTCCTCGCTCTGGACAGCAATCAGACGAACCGGCTGAAAATTGGCAGCGGTCGGGGCCACATGAGCCGCCTCCAGAATCTTCTCCAGCTTCTCAGGCTCCACCTTTGTTTCCTTGTAATCGCGTACCGATATACGCTGCTTTGCAATTGTGATAAAATCCATAGTATAAAGTCCTTTCCGTATTTTTATTTTGAGCATATCAAATCAACCATTGACCTAATTGTAGCATTTGAAAACAAAACCGCAAGAATGCACTTTTTCGGAAGATACTTTCCAAAAAGATAGCACCTTGCGGGAAAGGAGAGCCATTTTATGAAAGGTAAAAAAAATCAATTCAACTGCCCTGTGGAAGCGACCCTGTCTTTGATCGGCGGCAAGTACAAACCGTTAATCCTTTGGCATCTGATCGACCATTCCTTACACTATATGGAGCTGCAGCGGTTACTTCCAAACGCAACGCCGAAAATGCTTTCGCAGCAGCTTCACAGCCTGGAAAATAGCGGCTTGATTCATCGTGAAGTCATCCCTGAAAAGCCGCCAAAAACAATCTATTCTCTTACGCAATTGGGACAGAGCATCGTTCCCATTCTGGATGCAATGTGTCAATGGGGAAACAGCTACCTGGACGGTCTGGATGTTCCATGCTGTGAAAGTCAAAAATAAAACACTTCTCATTGAGATTTCGTCCGCTGTATGATAAACTTTCCATAACACACAGCGCTCTCAACAGCAGCTGCAGCGAACGCATCGTTGATTATTTCCACCAGAAATTTTCCACAAAGAAAGGCCACTTATTATGAAACTTCTTCTCACTGCATTTGATCCCTTCGGCGGAGAGCCGATCAATCCGGCTCTGGAGGCAGTTAAGCTGGTTCCCGATCAGATCGGCTCCGCAGAGATCGTGAAACTTAAGGTTCCCACCGTATTCCGCAAATCCATCGCTGTTGTGACAGAAGCGATCGCAAAGGAACAGCCGGATGCTGTGCTCTGCATCGGACAGGCAGGCGGATGCTTTGATCTGACTCTGGAACGGGTGGCAATCAATCTTGATGATGCCCGGATCCAGGATAATGAGGGCAACCAGCCCATCGACCTGCCCATCTATGAGAACGGCGCTCCTGCTTATTTTTCCACATTGCCCATCAAGGCTATGGTGCATAACATCCGGTCAGCAGGAATTCCGGCCAGCGTATCTAATTCAGCCGGTACCTTTGTCTGCAATCATCTGATGTATGGTGTACTGCATGCCCTGGCGCATAACGATCCAGGCATCCGCGGCGGATTCATGCATGTTCCGTTTATCCCCAGCCAGGTAGTAAACCGTGCCGATCCGACTCCCTGCATGAGCCTGGAAACCATTGCTGCCGGAATTGAAGCTGCGATTTCTGCCATTGCCGAACATTCTTCTGATATTGCGGCAGCAGAAGGAAAAATACATTGATCGATGCCAGTATTCATTCCGCCCGCCGCCTGTGATTCTACGACATAAAAGTATGAAACTTTCTTGAAACCTTTTTCCGAATACGGAAACTTCTTTTATTTCCATTCTAATGGGATAATGAAAAACAGAAGTTATGGAGATGCAGCTGTTTTATATCATTTCAGCTGTATCAACAGGAAAATACAGAGGAAATCAGGTTTCATTCATGATTGTTTACGATAAATTATGGGATGTTCTAAAGCGAAAAGGAATCTCACAAAATAAGCTGTACAAGCAATACGGCATCAGCCGGGCACAGATTTACCGGCTTAAGCATAATCAGGTCGTATATACCAGCACATTAGATATGATGTGTGAGATTTTGGAGTGCAGTGATATCTCTGATATCGCAACCTATATTCCCAATGACCGGCAGGTTAGCGACTCATAGCGCAATTCTTTCTTTAGCAACTTATCACCCACGCTTCACACCATCAGCTATAACCGATTCCCAGATTCCAGAGCACTTCGTTAACTGGCATTGTAAAAAATTTAAAATCTGGCTATTTGAATATGTCCAGATGAATGCTATACTATGACCAATCCAATTGGCAACTGCCAGTAATTTATTATTCACGAGGTGCTTATCATGAGTTATCAGAAATCTACCACAGTAAATCATGCCGGTTCTGCAGCTCCGGCAGCTTCTTCCAACGTAACCTCCACGGTTATGACAGCATTTTTTGCTGCTGTTATTTTCCTGGGAATCCAGTCTTTTCGCATCCCGCTTCCAGCAGCCGTGGGCACACCCTTCTTACACTTTGGCCATATCTTCGTTATGCTGGCGATCCTGTGTCTGGGAAGCAGACGTTCTGCCATTGCCGGCGTCCTTGGTCTGGTGATCTTTGACCTGCTGAATGGATATATTCAATCCATCCCCAATGTATTTGTCAGTACCATCATTAAATGCTTGCTTGTGGGCACAATCAACTCCCTGTTAAAGAAACTTGCAAACGGCAATGCAAAGAAGGAATATGCTTGTGCCGTTATCTGCGCAGCGATCTACGGAATCACCAATATCGTGGTGGACTTCATCTGGTCAGCAGCTGAATTGATCCTGTTAGGAAGCGCTCCGGCGGCAGCTATTACGGCTGAGCTGACCTCCATCCCGGCTACCATGATCAATGCCGGCTTCACAGTGATTGGAATCGCACTTTTATACGTGCCTGTTACATCTGCTTATAAACGTGTCGAGCGCAGATAAGGATGCCTATCAGAATCTTGTCAAGCGCAAGGATAACATTTAAGGAGCTGCTTTTATGGATATTAATAAGATTCAGCATCTGCTTCTGGAATACGGTCTGGACGGCTGGCTGTTCACCGATTTCCATGGGCATGATTTTATTACACGGGAATTTCTTCACCTGGCGGAGCGAAAGGCCGACCGTGCCTGCACCCGCCGTATGTTTTACTACATTCCAGCCTCTGGAGAGCCTGTCAAAATTCTTTCTGCCATCGAACCGCTGCTTTTAGATCATCTTCCTGGCCGAAAGCTTCTTTATCAGGGCATAAAAGGCCAGACCCAGGTGCTGTCGCAGTATTTTACACCTGGAATGCGTGTGGCCTGCCAGTACTCTCCCGGCGGCAACGTACCGGTTATCAGCTCTATGGATGCAGGGCTTGTGGAATATTTAAAATCATTTGGCCTGAAGCTGGAGCCCTCCGGCGATTTAATGCAGCATTTCGGTGCAGTCTTAACCGAACAGCAGATCGAAACTCATAAACAAGCTGGCGTAATCATCCACCGTATCCTGGATCGGACCTTCTCCTGGATCCGAAACAATCTGAATCAGGGCAATTTCATCGATGAATGGATGCTGCTGCAGGAAATGGAACGACTGATTTCCCTGGAACCTATTTTCATGGCTTCCCCGCCATTTTTTGGCATTGACGAGCATGCATGTGACCCGGGATATGAACCGAAGGAGCAGGGTTCCAAACAGATCAAGGAGGGAAGCCGCCTGATCATCGACATTGCCGGGCGACTGCCGGAGGATGATGCCATCTACTACGATATCTCCTGGTGTATGAATGTAGGACCCCATATCGATCCGGAATATCAGAGAATTTTTGACATTGTCAACTACGCCCGCGCTCAGGCTGTCACATATATTCAGAATCATCTGAACGAAGATATTCCAGTTCATGGATGTGATGTGGATGCCCTGACTCAATCCATTTTCCGTGAAAAACAGTTAGATCAATATATCATGCACCGAACCGGTCATAATATCGGGCACACCTGTCACGGCATTGGCGCCAATCTGGATGACTATGAGACCCACGACGACCGGTGCCTCCTTCCTGGCACCATGTTTTCTGTAGAACCCGGGATTTATACCCAACAGTACGGAGTGCGGTTGGAATTTGATGTACACATTACATTTGACAAGAAGGTTCAGATCTATGGACCTGTGCAGAATAAAATTTTAGTGATTTAATCAAAACTGTGTTTTGATTCGAAGCTTCTACATAGTATTCTCTCTTTCTGGCAGATATTTTTTAATCTGCCAGTTTCTTTTTCTTCCCTCACAGCTTCCCAGGAAATTTACAATTCACGTCGTTGAACTTATGGCCGAAATATAGTATCATAAATATATCTACTGCTATAGTTTTATATACTAATAACTATACAAAATTATACCAAGCCGACCATTTGGATACCGGCATTTTTTTAAATAGCTGTACGTTGATATGCTGTAAACAGGCCTGCACATTGCACACAGGAATTTAAAGTAAATCGAATACGGAGCTTGCCTTATGAGTGAAATTGATTTTTCTAAAATTGGATTAAAAATGAAACAGTTGAGAACGGAACAAGGGGTTACGCAAGAAAAGGTTGCAAAAGATTTGGACTGCACCACTGCATTTGTCAGCAATCTGGAGAACAACCGGACAAAGCTGAACCTGCGGGTCCTGCTTTACTATGCAAAGCTGTGCAATGTTTCGGTAGACACGCTGCTCCATGCTGGTGAAGTTCCCCAGGTAACTGGATCTTCCTCGGAGCAGCGGAACCGGGAACTCCTGGATATTTTCCAGACCTTTACCCCGGAGGAGCAAAAGAAGATTATTGAAATGTTAAAACTATGGAAATCAACATCATAATGTGAGCAAGCAATATCACAAAAGCAACTACGAAGCATGTGAGGAGGAATAGACAAATGAAAAGCATTCTACAGCAATTATACGATGGCGAACTTTACCCAGCAGAACAATTATGCTCCCAATTAGAAGAATATCGAGAAAAACGTGGTCAATACAGCAGCAATTATGAAAATTTCCTGCAGAAATTATCCAGCATGAATCCCCAATTGGGCGAGCAGTTCTCACAGATCATGGAAGAACAGATGGAGCTGATTCCATATGAGGGCTCTGAGCTTTTTATCAACGGTTTCCGGATGGGTGCAAAAATGATGCTTGAGATCTTATGGCAGAAGGATATGGAAACATCTGAGAAAATCAAGGTTTAACGTAACGGTAAGGACACACAGCATAATTGCCATTTCAGGAAAATCAGGATAAAAGGAGATTCCCCATGCCAAATATTATTGAAATAACCGACTTTTCTGCACCGGAGCTGGACATCTACGCCCGCCTTACAGAAGCCCAGCTGCTTCATTATTATGAACCGAAGGGCGGCCTGTTCATTGCAGAAAGCCCAAAGGTGATCGAGCGCGCCCTTGACGCCGGATGTGTTCCGGTTTCTTTTTTGCTGGAACGAAAACAGATCGAAGGACAGGCCAGAAGCGTGCTGTCACGCTGCAAGGATACTCCGGTCTACACGGCGGATTTTGACGTACTGACAAACCTGACCGGTTTCCAGCTGACCCGCGGCGTCCTGTGCGCCATGCTCCGCCCAAAGCTGCCTGACGTTGAAGCAATATGTGCCGGCGCACGCCGTATTGCGGTACTGGAAAATGTTATGAATCCTACCAATATCGGGGCCATCTTCCGCTCTGCTGCTGCACTGAATATGGATGCAGTCCTGCTCACGCCTGCATGCAGCGATCCCCTGTATCGGCGTGCTATCCGCGTAAGCATGGGCACGGTCTTTCAGATTCCATGGACCTTTCTGAGCCATGAGAATACCTGGTGGCCTCAGCCTGGCATGAAGCTTTTAAAACGGCTGGGCTTTCAGACGGCTGCCATGGCATTAAGCGATGATTCCATCAGCATTGAAGATCCTCGGCTTATGTCAGAAGAAAAACTGGCTATCGTGCTGGGAACGGAAGGGGATGGACTGGCCGCCGCAACCATTGCAGGCTGCGACTACACCGTCCGCATCCCCATGTCCCACGGGGTCGATTCTCTGAATGTAGCCGCAGCCAGTGCGGTTGCTTTCTGGCAGCTGGGAACCCGGCGGCCTTGAAAGCACAAGAGATATTTTATTTCCTGCTTATAATGGAATCACTCCAATCACCACTGCAACGATGATCGATAAAATACTTACTGCCCAGACCCATGGAATCGAATATTTGATATGATCGCCAAGCTCCAGATCCAGCACTCCCAATCCCAGGAATACGGCTGGTGTCAGCGGGCTTATGGTAACTCCAACATTCTCCGCGATCAGCAGGGTTCTTGCCACAATCTCTGCCTCGATTCCAAAATTGGCGCAAACTCCGATCACCACCGGAAGCAGACCGTAATAAAAGGCATCTGTTCCAAGACACATGATCAGCGGTACTGCAAAGGCAGCAATGATAAAATGCGTGTACGGTCCCAATGCAGCCGGGATAATAGCTACGATCGTTGCTGCCATACTGTCCAGAATTCCGGTATTTTTCAAAACTCCGGTAAATACTCCGGCTGCAAACAGCGTTACTACCATGCTCATGGCTGCCGTTCCATATTCTTTCAGCTTCTTATTCTGCATTTTCAGATCTGGTATATTAACGATCAGTCCGATTGCCAGACCCATCATGAAAACAAATGCAGACGGCAGCATATCCATCACCAGCAGCGCGATCACACCGATCGTCAACACATAGTTGATTAGAAGTCTTACCTTTGAGTTTTTGTCAAAACCAGGATTGGGAGCATCTTCCTTTTCAGTATGCTTCTGCGGCTCATCTGTCAAAGTTTCCTTGCCACGTTTCGAAATCTTCCCCTGCAAAAAAGCAACCACAAGCAGCAGTATTAACATCACCGCCTGAACCGGAATCAATGGATGCCATAAGTCAGAAGAATTCATATCCAATACTCAATCGGTACACGGGGAAGGCTGATCTTCGCCACCTGGATATGCTTCAGGCAGAAGATCTGCAGATCCTCCGGCTTTACCTGAAAGATTCCGGCAATCAATGACCGCTCCCGCTCAAAGGCGGCTGCGACCCGCTCAGTATCTTCCACATTATTACAAAAGGCATCAATTGTCAGCCAGAATGGGCCTGCATTTTTGCTGCGAATATATTTTACAGTTGTTTCAATCGTATTCATTTTGCACCTCCGGATTTTCATCATTTATCAGACAGCCTCATAGGCAATACGAACCAGTTCCAGCGGATCTTCCACAGATACTGTGTGATACAGCTTAAATTCATAGATTGCACCTCGCTCCATTTCTGCAGGTGAGAAGATAAAGCTGTAAGAAGGCATCTGCTTTCCTTCAAAAATATTGTGATGAAGCAGCAGCGGATTAAATGCCTTCGTGATCTGCGTTGCCATTTCCTGAGTATCTGCTGTAACAGTCAGCATCATCAGTACTTCATTTGGCACATAGTTTTCCGGAGCTGCCATGCCGGAAACACCGTTGTAGCCGTAAGGACGGAGCCAGAAATCATAGCTGTCTCGTGAAATCCCTGCCTTTTCCAGCTTTTCTACACCAACCTTTGACACAGCCTCCACCCATTTCATCGGATCCTGCATCACCTTACGGTCGCGGATGCCTGCCATGCTGACCGTCTGATATCCCACAGGGCCGGAACCCTCCAGCTTCAATGTGTATGGAAGATATTCGATCGTTGTCCCTTCCACCCGCACTGCAGTTTCGGACAATGCCGTATAGGTGGAATTTGCAGTGTCGATCCGGATGCCCGGCTCTGTCAGCTGGATCGGATTGGAATTTTCATAGATCAGATGGGCAGATACGGAATAGGGAGAAACGGTGCTTCCCGGCTGAACAGAACGGATTGTAAATCCCTTCTCATCTACCTCCATAAACACACCGCCCTGCAGGCCGGCGCTGGTACATACGCCGCCGCATTCTACCGTCTTTGCCGCATGCCAGCAGGAAGCCGGATCACAGCCCTTCATCAGCGGATAGGCAGCCATAACTGCGGTATCGGTGGACCGGCCGCCGATGATAATGTCCGCGCCGTTCTTAAATGCCTCCTCATATGCCTCTGCGCCAAGCAATGCCACGATCGTACTGCAGTCATCAAAGGTTTTCTCCGAGATCTCAGGGGCGCCATGCAGCGCATTGATCTTTCCCTCCCGGTATTTCCGCTTGATCACCTCAGTATCCTGCTGAGAATAGATCTTTGCGATCTTCTTGTGAATGCCTGCCTCCTCACAGATCTCACGGATCAATTCATACGCTGTATCAACGCCTTCATCTGAACCGCAGGTTCCTGCAGAACCGATGGTCATGGGGATTCCCAGCTTATGTGCCGCCTTATCTGAGTTCTCGAATAAGGTGCATTTGAGCAGAAATTTCCTCATGTAGAACTGATTCTGATCGAAGAACGCATGAGCGTCCTTCAGGAGATGGTTAAATGCGGAAAGGCTGATATGGCTTTTGTCTATCGGACACAGGAGCCCGATCTGGAATATCATCTGGTCCTGGACAATCCAATTTATCTTCAGGTTCCCCCTTTCTTTCTGGAAGGGAAGACGGATTGGAAGCCTGGCATCCAAAATCCCTCCATATTGCCGGAAGCCTTATCCGGCCAGCCCATGATCCTGCTGAAAAAAGGCCGCGGTATGCGCAATGCGGCGGATCGCCTTCTGATGCAGTTCCAAATTACTCCCGGCAAGATAGTTGAGACTGAGAGTATCCATCTTGCCAGAAGTCTGGTACAGTTAAACAAAGGATTTACCTTCGTTCCCAGCATCGGGATCCATCACTTTTCCAGAAGCGACCATTCCAGCTTCTACTGCCAGATAAAAGATTATCCAATGAATCGGAGTCTGTACTGCTGCTATCGAAAAAATGGATATTTGACAGAGGCAGAACGTTTTTTAATCGACTTGATCCCGGGAATGCCGCTCTTCAATTATAATACTCATTGAGCACACACCCAAAAAAGAGGCAGCATCTTTCCATGCTGCCTCTTTCCGATCACATTTAAAATCACACTATTTCTTTTCTTTCTTTTCTTCCGCCAGCTTATCCAGCAGATCCCATACACCAAGCATATACTGAGTGCCCAGCGCACGGTCGTACTTGCCATAGCCAGGACGGCAGGTTCCAGGACCTTCCTCCCATAACTGACGGCCATGATCCGGACGGATGTATCCCTCATAACCGCAGTCATGATATGCGCGGAGAATATCGATGATACCGGTCTCGCCGCAGCAGTCACGATGTGCTGCCTCGGAGAAATCTCCGTTAGGGAAGTGGTGGATGTTGCGGATATGAGCAAATGCGATACGGTCGCAATGCTTCCGAACGATAGCCGCCACATTGTTTTCCGGGTTTGCATTTAACGAACCGGAGCACAGGGTCAGGCAGTTGTACGGATCATCTACCAGAGCCAGGAACTTGTCAATCGCCTCTGCATCGGTTAGCAGACGGGGAAGTCCGAAGATATCCCACGGCGGATCATCCTGATGAATCGCCATCTTGATATCGCACTCATGACATACCGGCATGATTGCTTCCAGGAAATATTTCAGGTTCTCCCAGAGAACCTCCTTTGTAACAGGTGCGTAGGCCTTAAACAGCTCATCCAGCTTTGCCATACGCTCCGGCTCCCAGCCAGGGAAGGTCATATTGTATTTCTCAGTAAAGTTCAGAATGTACTCTGCCATGGACTTGTAATCATCCTGGATCAGATCCTTCTGATAGAACAGTGCGGTGGAACCGTCTCCTACCGGGTGGAACAGATCGGTTCTGGTCCAGTCAAACACTGGCATAAAGTTGTAGCAGATCACCTTTACTCCAAACTTGGAAAGGTTGCGGATCGTCTGCTTGTAGTTTTCAATATACTGATCTCTGGTGGGGAGTCCGATCTTAATATCATCGTGTACGTTAACAGACTCCACTACATCCATATTGAAGCCGTATGGCTCTAACTGCTTCTGAACCTCTGCGATCTCATCAATCTCCCAGATCTCGCCCGGCATCTTGCTGTGAAGCGCCCAGACGATGCTTGTCACGCCTGGAATCTGCTTAATGTCAGATAAGGTAATCGGGTCATTGCCTTCCCCGTACCAGCGCCATCCCATCTGCATTGGCATAAGTTATGTCCTCCTTAAATAAGTAATGTAGATTAATCATCGACTAACTGTTTCTATTTTATCAGATATCACAAAAAAAGTCACGGTTTTTGTTGATAAAATATAGAATTTACCATATTTTCTTTTCCGTTACATTTCTTTACCATCTATAAATCATTGCCTTTCCCAGGCAGACAGGATATTCTCTGTGGCTGCTGCTTACTATCTGGAAGTTCCTCCCAGCCAGGTTTCCAGGCACCGCATTAACTGTTCAATATTCAGCGGCTTCGTCAGGTGTTCATTCATACCGGCATTCCGGCTCTGCCGGATGTCTTCTGCAAAGGCATTTGCAGTCATAGCGATGATGGGAATTCTGGATGCATCGCTGCGGGGAAGCCTTCGGATCGCAGCAGTAGCTTCGTATCCGTTCATGACCGGCATCTGAATATCCATAAAGATTATATCATAGTAATTCTCGCCCATTGCTTCGAATCGTTCCAGCGCCTCTTTTCCATTCTCTGCGCTTTCTACCACCACGCCTGTCTGTCCGATAATCTCTTCTGCAATTTCCCGGTTCAGTTCATTATCTTCCACCAGAAGAACCCGTTTTCCTGACAGATCCGTTCCATCCGGCAGCTCCCGTTCTGCCAGCTCCTGCTTCCGATCTGTTTCGGCGATCTGATTAAACAGGTACACCAGCCGTGACTTAAACAGGGGCTTTGATATAAAGCCGTTCACCCCTGCATGGCGTGCCTCTTCCTCCACACCGCTCCAGTCATATGCAGACAGAATAATGATCGGAACATCCGGGCCTACCTGCTTCCGGATCTCCTGCGCCGTCTCGATCCCATCCATATCCGGCATCTTCCAGTCCAGGATCACAGCAAAGAAATCCTCATCCGCCTGATGCTACTCCAGCACACGCTCCACGGCTTCCCTTCCGCTGAGAACGTATTCTCCTTTCATTCCAATATTATCCAGGATCAGGCAGGTCATCTCCCCGGAAGCTTTGTCATCATCCGCTACCAGCACCGGAAGATCCGCCAGCTTTTCTGTATTCGGCGCTTCGGTATCCTGCAGCTTAAAAAACAGCGTTGCCACAAACTGGGTTCCTTTTCCGCTCTCGCTTTCTACGGTAATATCTCCGCCCATCCTGCGGGCAATATTTCTTGCTATGGTCATTCCAAGGCCGGTTCCCTCGATCTTGCTGACTCGCGAATCCTCCTCTCGGCTGAATGGCTCAAACAGCTTTTCCTGAAATTCCTTGCTCATTCCGATTCCATTGTCACGGGAAATAAATTCATAACAGCCATATCCGTATATATGGGAAGTCTTTTCATTGATCTCCATCTCGATGGTTCCGCCTGGAGGCGTATATTTTACCGCATTTCCCAGTATATTCATAAAAATCTGCTGCATCCGCATGGAATCGCCGATCACATGCTCGTGCTCCACATTTGCAATCCGCACATGAAAATTATGCTTCTTTTCCTGCATGGAAGGACGGATCATGGTGACCAGATTTCAGATTTGATCCGATAAGCTGATTTCCTCCTCTGCCAAGTCGATCTTGCCGGATTCGATTTTGCTCATATCAAGAACCTCATTGATCAGAGACAAAAGATGCCGGCTGGAGACCGTTATCTTACCCAGACAATCCGCCACCCGCTCCTGATCATCCAGATACCGGGCTGCTATCGCCGTCATCCCGATAATCGCATTCATAGGAGTCCGGATATCGTGACTCATCCTTGACATAAACTCACTTTTGGCTGCATTGGCATGATTGGCTGCCTCACACGCCTCCTTCAGTGCCTGCTGCTCCTTCTCTTCCTTCAGCTTGCTCTCCGTCACATCCTGTGCCACATACAGAGCCCGCTTCGGCCTGCCGTCGCTGGCCGTCTCAGCCAGCACCACCGTAGCCCGGATTCAGGCCTTTCTTCCGCTTGCATCCAGTGCCATGCGGTATTCAAATGCAGTCAGCGGATGCTCCCGGCTCAAAGCATCCATCAACCTCTGATGATCCATATGTTCCAGATATTCTTCCCTGTCATCTGGATGAATAAATTTTTCAGCATACATCCGGGCTGCCTGGGTATAATTCCTCTCATCTCCCAGCACACTGCCCACCTCTGCCTTCTGTGTCACAGGACGGAAGGAATCGTTCTCAAAATCAATATAATATGTGGCAAAGAACATACTGCTTAAGCTGTTGATAATCGATATCTTTTCCATGGAATCTCTCCGCGCCTGTTCCTCTGCCTGCTTTTCCGCAGTAATATCCCGTCCCAGTATATTGACAACAATCTTCTTTCCCTGACGGATATACAGGATATGGGCCTCAATCCAGCGTACAGCATCTCCCTTGTGCCGGTACTGATAAATTTCCTCCTTATAATCCTGTATATCCTTTGCCTTTTTCCGCAGATTCTCCAGCAAAAATGCCTGTTGAAAGGATTCCTTATCTGCATCTGCCACAACCAGCTTCAAAGCCCTCCAAATGGATTCATCGTACTTTCCTTCCCTCCGACTGTTCCGTTCTCCTTCCCTCAGCCAGATCCGCTCACCGATCCCGGTCTCCAGATCTACCGTATTTAATGTGCTGTATCTTGACTTGATAATAGCAGCCATTCTCCGGTCATTCTGGGTACGCTCCTTCTCCCGCTTTGTCTGCTCATCCACGTCCTGAAAGGCCAGGATCGCATAACCGCCCTGTATTTTGCTTTTTTTAAAATAAGCAGATACCGAGATATACCGCCACTCACCATGGAGAAATCCCCGGCATACAAACGTCCGCTTCTTTTCGCCATTTTTCCATGCCAGCCGCATTGCTTCCAGAGAATACTGATTCCAAAATTCCTTCTGATCCTCCGGAGCAATGTACTGATTTCCCTCGCTGCTCATTACCTGGTCCCATAAAAAATGTCTGTCTTAATCGCCCGCTTGACCATTTCAGTGGTCCGCACCATATCCACATCACCGCTCTGAAGATCCACCACATACACGGCAAAGTTCGCATCCCCCAGAGAATTGATGATCTCCTGATTCCGCATGTTGATCTCTTCCTGGTCCAGCCCGCTTTGAAACAGATCCTGAATTTCTCCCTGGTCAGCTTTGACGATATTATAGGTGTCTGTACTTAAATTTGTCACTGTAATCATAAACGCTGGAATCGTATCCTCCCAACGGAGCCGTGTGGCTGCGATCTCTACCGCTTTGCCAAAGGGATCATCATAATTCACAGAACGCGCTTCCTGCTTCTCTCCAATATAACGCAGGGGGCAATTGGCACAGGTGCCTTTCCTTATCTCATGGCATATCATCCCCTTCTGGATATTAGGCACCACCTCCGCTGCCCGCTTGTTGTAATACAATATCTCATGATTATCTTCCCGAATGACATAGATCCCTGTCGTCTGCAGGGAATCCAGCACCATTTCATAGTCTCTCGTTTTCACACACATCCCTCGTTCCAACCCTTTTTTACAGCTTTTGATATAATTCCAGTATTCCTTTGTAATCCTCTCCATAGAGGAAATAATAATCAATTTGATCGGCTCCCTCTGTATACAGATAAGTCCCATACATGGGGATGGCACAGCACATAACCGTTGGCCCTGCAGCCGCTCCGATTCCATATCCGTATTCTGAGACCAGAAGGGGCATTCTCTGCTTTTTTCCGCCAAAGCTGATATATCTTGCCTTCTGGTTCATCCGTTCCAGGTCATCTGCCAGGATTCCCTTTGCAGAAAGCTTCTCATTCTTCGGCCAGTCAAAATATACCCAGGACTGCCCGGCTCCATCGGTTTCCATCTGACGCGGCAATGTTCCTTTCTCTGCCAGCAGGATATCCCCCTTCCGGTTCAGAAACAGAAGAGCCCCTGTCCCTTTATCGATCCGGACCCGAAGCCTCCCGGCAGCAATCTCCACCAGAGCTTTTCCCTCCCTTGCTGTCCAGGAAACCGGCACTTCCGGCTCGTAGTTCCAATGCCCAGGCTGAAAAGCAGCCATGGCTTCCCTCCGAAACTGTACCCGGATCATCCCATCTTCCAGCAAAGTTAAGCGCAGCGTCCCATAGCTGCTGATCAGATCAATAAATCGCTTCGTCTTTCTCACAATACGAACTGAATTGTCAATACGGCTGTGCCCCTTTGGACGCAGCAAAGCTGGATCCGGGACATCCCAGAAGCGATAGGGCGATGGATTGATCGATACTGTATTGTTTGCAGTTCTGACGCTGCGTTCTCTCTTAACTTTCTGCTCCGCCTCCGGTCTTACCCGGATTCCTCCGCCTGTCTGCTGTGCCTTCACTGGGGCTTCCTGTTCTGCCTCTGGTCTTACCCTGACGCCCCCGCCAGCCTGCTGTGCCCGCGCTCTGGCTCCCTGCAGCACCTTCTGCAGCTCCTGTTCCTTCTCTGCCATTTCCTTTGCAATATCTGGTTTCGTTTTCCTGGTATGCCGTTCGGATTCCTTTAACACCTGATTTTCCAGGGACCTCATACGCTTTTCATCCGATACCGGCTTTCGGATCAGATCCGTCAGATCTCCCAGATGAACCACAGTCAGTTCATGAAGGGCACGGGTTGCCGCCACATATAAAAGCTTTACATAAGAATCCTCCGCCGGATAATGTTCCTCTGATGGGTGATAAATCAAAACAGCATCAAATTCCAGGCCCTTTGTATATTCCACCGGAAGTACCATAATACCGGTTCCAAATTCTGTTGTTTCCATATTGCTGTCCACCAGGGAAAGGCTTTCCCCCAGACGGCCGCTTACCCAGGCTGCCTCTGCTTCATCCCGGCAGATCACTGCGATGGTCTCGTAGCCGTCCCTCTGCCAGCCTTCGATCGTTCTTATTGTTTCCTGGAGCATGGACTCATGATCTCTGCATTCTGTCACTCTTACATGATTCCCATGCCGGCTGATGGGCTCCACCGGGTAGATGGAAAAGCTGCCATGCCGCAGGATCTCTGTGGCAAAGTCTGAGATCTCCACCGTGTTCCGGTAGCTTTTCTTCAGCAGGCCAAAGCTGTCAAAGGCACCAGTGAGAATCAGCTCCTGCAGCTCCTTCCAGTCATTTAAGCCATAGCCGAAATGGATATTCTGGGATACATCCCCCATAATGGTATAGGTACAGCCCCGAAGGCAGTACGCCAACGCTCCATATGCCATCATTCCAAAATCCTGGGCTTCATCAATAATCACATGGCTCGCCTCCCGGATCCCGTCCGTTTCCTTAATCCGCTTATACAGATAGGCAAGGGCCGCCAGATCATAAACATCAAATGTATTCTCCACAAAGGGTATGGCTTTTCCTCTTAATTCCTGCGCCTTCAGAAAGCTCTGATAAACCTCAAATACAGAGCCCTTCCAGGCGGCCCTGCCAAAATGCCACCGGCATCTGCGGTACAGTTTCTTCTTCTCTTCCTGGGTGTAATATGCATGGGGAGCCGACAATTCATTTTCCAGCTTTGACAGCAGGATTTCATTCAGCATATGGATCTTATTCTGCATGGACATCTGGGGATTGTTTTCCAGATAATTGCAGATCATTTTCTTTTCTACAAGAAGCACATTCTCTTTCTCCAGACGAATCTCCTCCTGAGGGATTCCTGCACGCTCGTACTCCCGGCAGAACTGCTCCAGATCATGGAACCACTCATAGCCTCCCTTCATGGAAGCATAAGGATTCTTCTTGTCAATGGGACGGATCTGATGAAGCTTTGGATCCCAGTCTTCATAGAGAAGCCGCACAAACAACTGCTCCATGGTCATCTGCCGCACCCCATACACATCCAGATCCGGCAGCACACTGGTGATATAATTCAGAAGGATCCGATTGCTTCCAATGATGTAAAAATCCTCCGGGCGAAATCGATTCCCATAATTATACAAAATATAGGAAATGCGGTGCATGGCAACGGTTGTCTTTCCCGAACCGGCCACACCCTGGACAATCAGATTCGTCATTGGCGATTTACGGATGATTGCGTTCTGCTCCTTCTGAATCGTGGCAATGATTTCTCCCAGCACCGCCTTCTTGCTTTTTGCCAGATATTTGTTCAGCAGCTCATCATTTGCCACCACATCGGAATCAAAAAAATCCTTTAACCTGCCCTCTGCAATCTCATAGGTTCGCTTTCGTTTCAGGTCGATCTCATAGGTTCCCTCATTTTTAACCGTATAACTGCATGGGCCAATGGAATTTTCATAGTAAACCGATGCCACCGGCGCTCTCCAGTCGATGACCACCGGCCTTGACCCCTCCCTGGAAATTCCCACCCGTCCCACATAATAGGATTCCTCCTGAGGCTGCTTCGGATCTTTAAAATCGATCCGACCGAAATACGGCTTTTTTCTCGCCTTCTGACACCGCAGCAGATCACGTCCGTACTCCTGCAATTGGGACTGGGTGTTGTGCAGCAGGGACAGGCCCTCCTTGTCCTTCGGTCCGTAGGTCTCCATCAGATCATGCAGCTCATCTGATAATTGGCTGATGTATCCTTCTGTTCTGACCAGGTTATTCTGTGCGATGCTGATGATCTCTGCCAGCTGCCGCTCTTCTTCCTCCCGGCTCAATCCTGGAATGGGGCGAAATGCCTTCTCTTTTTCCATCCTCTTCTCCTTTACCATAAATTCCATCCCGATGAGAGTATTTTACCATCTTTTTATGGCTAAAAAAAGGGATTTCTACGAGAAAAGAGAAGGAATAAAAAATAGAAATGTTACGATTGACTAACAGCCATTTCGCGCCCTATACTAAATTTAGATACTACATCGTGAGCAAGTCTTCGATTTTTTCCTGCTGTGAAAATCAGGATCATTGATAGGAGGTAACAAGTATGCAGTCATTATCAGAAATCCGTGCCGGTGAGGCCTGTACCATTAAATGGATGCTGGGAAACGTTCAGATTATGGAATTTCTGCGCAGCCGTGATATGAAAGAAGGAAGCCTGGTCCGCGTGCTTCAGCAGAGAAGCAATGGAACCATTATCCGTATGGATGACCGGCGCTTTGCCCTGGGAAGGGAAGTTGCTGAGCGGATTAAGGTCTGATATGGTCAAAGGAGAGTGCTGGATTACCGTACTGATCCAGCAGCTTACCAGCCGCAAAAAGGAGTGCCTCCTCTGACATCGACTCGATGGGAATCGATATCAGAGTGGGGCACTCCTTTTTATGGTTTTTGGGGACACAGGTTCCCTGTAAACGTAACCGCTTCGTTATCTCCAGCTTCCTTTTTCCACCAAAGCCAAATGATACCCGCTCACAATGTACAAAAAACCTGCGATCATCTCCGCAAATGGAAAGAGAAACAGGCCAAGGATACTGATGACCGCCCCAAATGCCCGAAGCCTGGGAAAAGAAACCTTAAAGAACAGCAGAATCCCGATAAATCCGAAACAGATCAGATAAAGATACCCCAGCATTCCAACGGTCATAACTGTATTCTGCAGCATTTCCTGTTCAAAGGGCTGCGCCATCCTGACACTGTAGCCCAAAATAGCCAGCAGAGCCAGATACCCGGTCCATTTCGGCGGATAATACAAAAACACAGATTTCGGCTTCTGTACCGGGAAACGAAGCCTGCGAAGAACCAGCAGGCTGACCTCATACACAACAAAGCCCTGAAGAATTCCCATCAGCGTCATGGAAATCACAAAGATCTGCTTCAGATAATTGACAGACAGTATATTCTCCGGCACGGCAACACCCGCCTGCTGGAATACGGTATTCATCATCGTCTGCAGCTCCACCACCTCCTGGTTCAGATCGACTCCAAATAAAAAGCCCAGAACAATGGTGTTCAAAACATTTACACCTGCAGACAGCGCCATCACTGCAAACAAGGTTTTTGTCATATCAATCCTGTGATACAGACAGCCGCCGAACACAAGTCCGATCAGAGCCTGGGTTACCGCGTAGAAAATGGTCGAAAAATTCCCGAACAGTACTGAGATCAGCGACATGGCTGCAAACACCGGAATCCCATTCTTCACACCATACAAGGCAGCATAGGCCACCATGGGGATCGGATACAGAAACACAAAGACCTCCTCAAACAGGCTTCCCGTCTGCCGGTTCAGCAAAAGCAATACGCCGAAAATCGCGGTGACCATGGCGCCGGTTGTGATTTTAAGTGCGTTCTTATTCATAAGCTGTTTATCCTCCTTCTCTCTGCAGATTTTACATCCTTAATCTGTCTCCTGGCAAAGCAGACATTCCATGGAATTCAGCTTCAGAAGCCTCCAGCTGCTTCGCAATTTCTCCCACTGATTTTGGTGATATGCTTCTGCCGCCATGCCAACGGCGATCCAGCCAACGATATGAACTGCAATAATCATAGCGAGATAACCGAAAAGCAGCCCTATGCCCGCAGCATTCCAGCCATCTGCACTGAAATACAGAATTCCCAAAGGAACCGCAACACTCAAACATAAATGTAAGTACATTCCAAATAAAAATAATTTTGCAGATCTCATCTTTGTCCTCTCAGCCACTTAATCTCGTCCAATTTCCATCATTGCTGCTTATTCATTCTGTCAGATCCATTCTGTCAAATAATTCACTGTCAATCTTAATTATATAATCCATTGGCAGGCTGATTCTGTCCTCCATGACCAGTTTTCGTTCATAAAAATCAATTTTCCTGATAATTCCAGATACTGTCCGATACGCTCCGCCATTTTTCCTCTCATCCGGCTGGAAAACTACTGCCTGGATCTTAGGCTGCTGGCTCAAATGCTGCTGAAGAACCGCCAGCTTTCTGTCCAGATCAGCCCTGCTGCTTTCGTCCAAATCCAAAAATTCTTCCGTTAAACGTGCCGTTTCCTGTACAGCATCCGAGTACCCGGTCAGGGCCTGGAAGGGTAAAAACTGTGCCGCCCGGTCCGATAATGCCATCTGCGGGTGCTTTGCAGAAACGTGATGCGGCAGATTGATAATATCCTCATACCGGCTTGTATCCCGATAACGTTCCTCCATTTTCATCGTCAATCCGCCTCCTTCAACAATCAGCCAGCCGCCATTTAAGCCTTATGCCCGCCGATCTGTCCATTCCGCTCTCTGGCTGTGGCTCCTTCTTCCAGATTCATTCCCTTTAAAATTGCATTTTTGCCGAACCGTTTCTTGATCTCCAGCATGGCATGCTGCATCTTCTTCTCCCGTTCCAGGGCTGCTTCTGCTGCTTTTCGTTCCTTCTCAAGAGCGGCGTAATCGGTAAACAAATTAAGCTGCTCCATGACCTCCTCCTGCTGTACCGAGGCCTCATCCGCCACCCTGCAGGCTGTAACATAAATCCTCCTCACCAGCAGCCCAGGATTCACGATCCGGTCAAACAGCTCCATGGCTGCGTCTGTAATCAGCTTTGTGGATGAGCTCTGCTTTTCCAGGTGAATGGTGCCATGTGCATGCCTGGGAACCTTCCTGCCATAGCGGTCCACTGTCACCGGTCCTTTATACTGCCTGCTGATTTCCGGATTTGTCAAATTATCAATATCATATCCTACTGTCAGTACGATCTGGTCCGTTACAAGCTTCTTATCCACCAGGTCCAGCACCAGAAGCTCTGTCATCTCTCTAACAACCAGCCTTGCCTTCTCAAAGGAATAGGGACACTGCAGAACCTGACCAGAACCAATGCTGCTGCTTTCCGGCTGATATGCCTTGATGTCTGCCATGGTACAGGGCTCCCAGCCCCAGGCATGATCAATCAGAAGCTGGGCATTGATGCCAAACAGCTTATAAAGCAGTTCTTCATTGTAATAGTCTGTAGGTTTCCCGACGGAACACCTTGCAATGTCTCCCATAGTAAAGATTCCCTGCTCCTCCAGCTTCTTTCTGTAGCCCTGTCCAACGCGCCAGAAATCTGTCAGCGGACGGTGACTCCAGAGCAAGCGCCGGTACGACATCTCATTCAGCTTCGCAATCCTTACACCATTCTGATCCGGCGGGATATGCTTCGCCACAATATCCATGGCAACCTTGGCCAGGTACAAATTCGTCCCGATCCCAGCCGTTGCTGTGATTTTAGTGGCGGAAAGAACCTCCTGAATCATCTTCATGGTAAATTCCCTGGCCGTGAGCTGGTAATGCTCTAAATAATCTGTCCCATCGATCAGAACCTCATCAATGGAGTAAACATGAATATCCTCCGGGGCAACGAACTGCAGATAGATCTGGTAGATCCGCGTGCTCCATTCCATATAATGGGCCATCCGCGGCGGCGCCACAAGATAATCAATTTTCAGTGCAGGGTCAGCCTTCAGCTTGGTATCATCTGTTGATGAACCAGAAAAGGCTCTATTGGGCGCACTCCTCAGCCTCATCTGATTGGCTTCCTTTACCTTCTGGACGACTTCAAACAGCCTTGCTCTGCCCGGTATCCCATATGCTTTTAAGGAAGGGCTGACTGCAAGACAAATGGTCTTTTCCGTCCGGCTCTTATCTGCAACTACCAGATTCGTGGTCAAAGGGTCAAGGCCCCGCTCCACACACTCCACAGAGGCATAGAAGGACTTCAGATCAATCGCAATATAAGTCCGTTCGCCCTCTGCCATGCTTTCTGCCTCCTTCCAGCTCGCTTTATACCGAACATACGTTCTTTATTTAATTATAATACGATTCATGCTTCGCTGTCAAGGCATCCTGCAGTAATCTCTAGTCCCTGGAACACTTTTCCGCATCAATCGCCAGAACCAGCATAAGCGCGCACAGCGCATCTTCCGGATCATGCACATCGATTACATATGTATCCGTCCAGTTGAACAGCTGCTTTGATATCTCAGCAATGCATGCTCCTTCCGGTTTTATAGGACACTTTCTCTTTTTCAAGCATGACCTTACATTTCTTTTTATAGCATGCAATGCCGTACTTGTAGATCGTATGATAGCCATCGTTCTTTAATTCTTTCGTATAGCCATCCGCCTCAATCTGCTGCAATGCGCCTTTGCACACATCAGCATACCGGGCATTTTCCGCATATTTTACTTCTATGATGATTCCGATCTCTTCGCTTTCGATCTTAACAATAATATCGCAATAGCCATCTCCGGATTCCCGATTAGACTTTATAAACCAGCCTTCTCTAAATCCCAGGATCCCCAACAGGATTCCATGGTAAAAATTTTCTTTGGTAGGTTTCCTGACAAACGTATCACGAATACTGATGGTTCTTCCCAAATAGTCCGTAAACAGCTTCTCAACTGCTTCCGCATTCCCCGTCTGCAATGCCTCACAGAATGCTCGCAGAGTATCTCCATCCTTCTCAACACTCTTTCTGAACATTGTCATAATCTGACTTTTAAAAATGTTCCGAATTTCCATATTCGGAATGGTTAATTGATATTTCTTCCCGCCCAGTGTTCCCCGCTGAGTTAAATATCCGGTAGTAAACAGTACGCTCCAAATGTTATCAATGGAATCGTACAGCTTGTTATAAGTCAAATCTTCATGAATCTCCTTCGTCACAGTTTCTCCGGCAACCAACATTTCGATCTCACTTTTCGTCAGTCCGTCACCTACCTTTTCTATAAAATGCCGAACCACTTCATTGCTGCTGGTGTTTGACCAATAATCCTGGGGCGGCAAGTTTCTTTTTACCAGAAGTTTATTTACGTAATTGATAACATCCCATGGACAATATACATCCACATCCCCAAAACGATATCCATCGTACCACTCTTTCATCGTATCATACTTATCTTTCAGGTCATAATACTCCAGCATTTTCCTAACCTCATCATCCGTAAACCCGAAATAAGAATCGCAGTCTTCGTCTGTAATTGAAAAAATACTTGGATTGTTTAATCCTGTGAAGATGCTTTCCTTCGATACACGCAGGCATCCTGTCAAAACTGCAAAATATAAACTGTCATTCGTCTTGAGTGCCTGCTCAAACATATTGCGGATCAGAAGTACCATCGCGTCATAATAGTTCTGTTCATTCGCCTTTGCCAGCGGCACATCATATTCATCCACCAAAATAATGACTTTCTCGCCATAATATTTTTCCAGCAGCACGGACAATGTTTTCAGACTTCCCATCAGAACAGCATCCGACATCTTGAAACTCTCTGTGCCGCTTGTGTCAACCTTGACCAACTGCCTGTACTGTTCCTTCTCTCTTTCAGTCAGCTTATCGTCCTCCAGCAGAAACTGAAATCTCATTGCTTCATTACCAATCGTTGAACACATAAGCGAACGGGCCGTTACGTAATCAGCTCCGTTTATACCTTTCAGAGTAACTGACACAACGGGGTATTTCCCCATATATCGTTCACAAATCACCGCTTCCTTTGCAATCTCCAGACCATCAAACAACGTCTTATCACAACCAATTTCAAGAAAATATTTGAGCATACTCATATTCAGAGATTTTCCAAAACGGCGCGGGCGAGTAAACAGGTTTACTTTACCACGTCTGCGAAGCAAATCCCGAATCATTGCTGTTTTATCAACATAATAATATTCATCTGTTCGAATCTCTTTAAAATTCTCGATTCCTACTGGGAGTTTTTTCATTTCTGGGTAATCCATCTGTTTACACACTCCTTCTCTGCACAGGTTCCACGTTCATGGGTTTAACCGATATGCTGCATCTCTTCCCAAAGCTGCTTCCCATCTTTTCTGATTGCATTTTATCATGAGATACCAGGCATGAGCAAGCCTGATTCAAATCTCTCATTATTTACTTCTGCTATATCAGATTTTCACCTGCTATGTTTTAAGCTTTATTTACGGTTTTATCGTTTTTCATGACAGCTGCAAATTTTAAAGGATGAAATTCTGCCTGGTCTCTGAAGCAGACTGCCGTCTGCCGGAAGCCGCTGCTTACTGTCTGATCAGTGTACCCAGTTCATCATTTTTTAATCTTCAATCAGCAGGAAACTTGTCTTATTCCGCTGATTGCTCAAACAGCCAATCTCTCACTGCCGGAATCTTATATGCATAATTGAAAGATGCCATATGCTCCATTCCATTTCCGTCCGCGAGCACAGTGCCTGTTTCAAATCGAATCATATTGGCAGAATATCCCTGGGATATCAATTCCTGCACCGCGGCATTCTGATCTTCCATGGAATCCTGAGCACTCCAGGTTCCATAGCTGTAACCTACGCCGTCCGTATCAAACATTTCCATTACTTCATCCTGCCCTCCGGATGCTTTGGCATCACCGCCTGCCGTGATATAGAAGAATTTTGCGTCCTCCAGTCCGTTCAGAACGGATATATCCCATTGCCCGGAAACAAACAGAGACGCTGCAAAAAGATCTGGATATTTGCTGTTCAGATACAGAGAGGTCATGCATCCCATGGATTGCCCAGTAGTATAGATTCTGTCCGTATCAATGGAATAATCTGCCGTCAGCTGCTGAATCAGCTTCACAGCCGCCTCGATCTCCTCTGAGGTATTCCAGTTATCATCAACCACCGTTTCTGAAAAGGCTGGCACAAGAACGAAGGAAGGATGCTTTTCCTGTTCCTCGTCACTCACCCAGATATCCGCTCCGTAGTACTGCTCCACGATCTCCCTTGCGCTTTTCCCTGCACCAGTGGAATCCGGAATATACATGATAAGGGGATAACTTTCCTCTTCCCTGTAATTTTCCGGGATATACAAGCTGTATTCCAGGTCGATTCCCGATTCTTCATCCACAAATGTCATTTGTGTAAACTTCTCTGCCCCTTCCTCCATTACCGCCAATACATTCTCATCGGTTTCAACGGTCATCTGACCGCCGCGTCCGCCTGGATGATCTCCGCCTCTTCCGCCGCGGTCTGTCCCCTGCTTCCTCCCATCTTCCGCTTCCATGGAAATATCCATGCTTTCTTTTTCTGTTTCAGAATGTTCAGCCGATTGCTCCGACTGTATTTCTTCCGCCCCATTATTTACTGTACGGTTCCCGGAGCATCCGCTTAAGGCGATGCAGCATCCCATCCATAACGCCAGATATCTATTTTGTTTTCCCATGATCACATTCCTCCTCACCGATAGATCGGTTTCTTTCTATTTTTCCAATATCAAAATGTAGAGGTCAAAAGATGTTTTGACCTCTACGATACTTTAACATTTAGTTTTGAAACAATTTTGAAAATTTAGTGATCAAACTGTGAAATT
>JAUNGB010000192.1 GCA_030524715.1 Eubacteriales bacterium
CAATGGATGAACAGAAAAAATATGAAGTGATCAAATCTCTGGCAGATCACCCAGACGGTAATAAAGATAGGGCAGCCCTCACCCTTGGATGCACCAGACGACATGTATCGGTTTCAGACCATTACCGGATGAGATAGCACATGCAATCAGTAAGAAGTTTCAGCTGTATAAGTAAGCTTATTTTTATACTACAGGTTCAATGACAAAGCGTGATCCCGGATTTACAATTGTATCATAGAGTTATTGGCAGGAGGAAAAACAGATGTCAGAGAAGATGTTAGTTACGCAGGCTCTTGATGAAAGAGATCTGCTTGTAAAGAAGATTGGTGATAAGATCGCCAAGGCATCCTTTACGGATGTGAAAAAGCACAATGAAGAGAAAGTAATGGAGGGTAGACTTAGCGAGGAAGATTTCCGAAAGGATGCTGAAAGCGCATATCAGCAGATTATGGATCTGATTCAGAGATTCCAGAAGATCGACGCTGCTATCGTTGCATCCAATGCGGCAACTACGATTCATACTTCCTTTGGTGATTACACTGTGGCTGGTGCTATTTCTTTAAGAAGCAGGATGCGTGGCTCCGGCAGTTATGATGAGGCAGATTTCGAGCAGAATCTTTACAGCAAAATGAAGAACGAGCTGGATAAGCGCCTTATCACGATTGAGAATAAGAATAAGCAGTTGGAGACAACGGCGGAGAGTATGCGCCTGAGCATTCTGGGCAAGGATTCCAAGGCAAAGGATGACAAACCTCTTGAGGTTGTTACCGCCTATGTCAAAGAGAATACTGCAGAGCTTGTGGATCCGTTGGGTGTGCAGAAGAAGGTTGAAGAGATCCAAGAGAGGCGAGCAAAGCTGCTTTCTGAACTGGATACGCAGATCAAGGTATCCAATGCGACGACCTTCATAGAGATCTAAAATGTATTGCCTGCAACACGAAAACTCCAAACCCGGTTTCCCAGTAACAGGGTTACGTTACAAGATTTCCAATACCGCAAATGTTGGAAGAGATTCAGAATGGTGCAGTGGGTAGCACATCAGCCCTCCAAGCTGAAAGTCGCAGGTTCGAACCCTGCTTCTGAATCCCCATGACGGGGATAAAAGGCTGGCCGCGCCTTATGTCGGCCTCCATATATCAACCGTTTTTTGTATTGGATGAACCGTGAATTATGAATGGTTAAAGGTAATCTCTTTAAATTTAAATTGGAAACTGCTAACGGTATTTTAGACATAGTAATATGTTGAAATCCATGGTAAAGGTTTTGGGCGCTAAACCGGTTGGTCCGGAGTTATCCTCATGGCTGTGTTGCAGGCATTTTTTAGGTAATTGATATGGGTTTGGAAAAAGCTATATTGCATGGGAAAGAGCATCGTAAGCCCTTTGGAAAGGGCTATGATTTTTATTTTACCATAAACAATTTGCTCTTGTCGCTGTGTCTGCAATCTTCGTTTCCTCCAACTAAATTATTTTTTGATTTATGACCATAACAAAAAGGACACTTCCCTAAAATCGCTCTTAGAAAAATGTCCTTATCGTACAAAAGAAACCGCAAATTCGCATCTTGTCGTATCGTTCCGCCTCGGATAGTAGGTTACGCTGTGGTTAATACTGATCAGGCGTTTCTCAAAGTCTACATCCTGCCAGCGAAGCCCGATCACTTCCCCAATCCGGCATCCCGTCCCTAACAGGACGGTAAACAGCGGCGCCCAGTGACAGAATACCGGACTTCCTGCCGTATAAGTCATAAACGCCCGTTGCTGTTCCAGCGTCAATGCGTGCCTTACACCATGATTCCTCCCCGGATTTTTCTTAATCTGCGCCATAACGCCGTCGGACGGGTTGTTTCGGATAATATCATCCCTCACTGCAAGCTGGAATGTGGGATGAAGTACCGTATGGATTGTTTCAAGCGTGTTGATCGGCAGATTTCTCTCATTGATCAGATGATAATAGAAATACAGCACATCCGAATACTTAATCTCTCCAATCTTCTTTTTCCCAAAGGTATCCCTCACAAAATGATCGTACATATAGGTATAATTTGTGTATGTCGTTCTGCGGAAATCTGTTTTCGTAGAAATATACCTGTCAAACACAAAATTCAGATCTGCATTTCCTGCCGCATATACATCCAGACCATCCAACTGATCCTTCCCCTTCCACCAGCGCATGGATGAAGTCTCTATCTCCCTTTCATCCATAGTCCCGAATGGGTGATGCCCG
>JAUNGB010000102.1 GCA_030524715.1 Eubacteriales bacterium
GGATGGACTGATATCAGGTTCAATAGTTGTGGATGCTTCATGAAACAACCCTGTTCAGTTGGAAGTACCGTATTGTATGACATTTGGATTAATGGTATAATACTTTTGACATATCCTTTTGTCAGGACTGGAGCGTGTTTGAAAGCAACTTTCAAACATATTCCAGGATATGATTTAGCCAAAAAAATTAAAACAAAAGAAATAACGGAGGTTTGGGGGATGGATAAAAATCAGAAAAGAACGGATTATATTTCGTGGGACGAGTACTTTATGGGGGTTGCCATGCTTGCCGGAATGCGCTCCAAGGATCCGAGTTCCCAGGTTGGAGCCTGTATTGTAAGTCAGGATAATAAGATTTTATCCATGGGCTATAATGGCTTTCCAATCGGATGCTCTGACGACGAATTTCCATGGGCGAGAGAAGGGGAGGCGGTTGATACCAAGTATCTTTACGTGACCCACAGCGAGCTGAACGCTATTTTAAACTACCGGGGCGGAAGTCTGGAGGGAGCGAAGCTTTATGTTTCCCTGTTCCCCTGCAATGAATGCGCCAAGGCTATCATTCAGTCCGGAATCAAGACGATAGTTTATGACTGCGATAAATATGCGGACACCCCGTCCGTGATCGCTTCCAAGCGTATGCTGGATGCCGCGGGAGTCAGGTATTATAAATATAACCGCACAGGAAGGGAGATTACCTTAACTGTATAGAAAAGATTAAGCAGAACACTGATAAACAGGAAAAATCAATTTTACGAGAGACAGCCGGATTGAGAGTGGTGACTATTCAATCCGGCTGTTTTCTTTGGGTAAATAAACTCAATTTTGAAAATGTTCCAGGCACACTAAAGATCATGACAATTTTGGTTGAATGTTTATAAAACATTGTTCATGCCGGAGTATTTGGCCGTCCTCAAAACGAGCCCCATCTTGTAAAATATTGCAGCTTCCTGTAATGTAAAGAAAAAAGAAACGGGAGGTGTAAAATATGGCTTAGTGGAAGAATGTGGTTGTGAGAAAAATTTCCGCTTTGAAGGGTGTTAATGTTTAAGGAAGAATGATAGCTAATAAAAAAGGAAGGCGATTAAAATGACAAGAAAATTTCAGAAAGCTATAATTTTATTATTGGTTGGCTTATCTTTGTTAGTTATATCTACAAGATCTGCTAAAGCAGCTACAAACGGCGTATTACTTATAAATGGTGCTAAACAGGATAAGGCGGCTATTAATTCATTAAACATGATAAAAAAATCGTTGGATACTACGATTTGGGAAAAACATAAGAAAAGTACATACTCTTATAATAATGTCAGTGGCACTACCATTGACCAAATTAATAAAGAAATAAGCAAAGCCTATTCAGGGTGCAGAAATGAAACCTGCTTTTTTTACTTTGTGGGAAATACTGTATCGAATGGAAGTGGTATTTCGTTAAAGGAAAATTCAACATTGTACAGTTTTTCAACTCTTGCAAGGGTACTTTATAATGTTGATTGCCAGAAAATGGTTGTTGTTTTGGATACCTCTTATGCTAATAAATTTATATCATATGTCTCTCGTGTGGATAAGAAGGGAAAATTTGTTGTATTTGCCGGATCCCAGCAGAGGATTACATCAATTGCAAATATGTATTATCGATATTCAAAGGCGTTTGCTTGTGGCTTGGGATATGAGGATTTCTTAATGTATGGAGATATTAACCATGATAAAAAAATAACTCTTGCGGAACTTCAGGAGTATTGTATGGTTCGATTGGGAGGTGATATGATAGGTGGAGCAGATATGGATCAAAGATGTGAATTATATGCAAAGAATAAAAATAGTGTAATTGCAAACTATAATTTTACATTGGGGAATTCAAAAAAGGCTACCGTGTCGTCCTATAATATAAAGGTCAATGGATCTCTACAGTTGTATCCCTATATTAATTCAAAAAAAGGAAATATAAAAAACACAAGATGGAATTCTTCGAACCAGAGTGTGGCTATAATATCTGCTTCTGGAAAAGTAACAGGGAAAAAGGCTGGGATTGTGACGATTACAGCCAATTACGGAGGAATTAAGGCCTCGTGTAAGGTGAGTGTGACCGGAAAAAATAATATGCAATTACCAACTGCCTTTGCTTCTTTGGCCGTTCTAAAAAATTATATTGTAAAAAATGAAAATCGGCATGGAGTTATTCATAGATCATCAGATTGGAAATTAGTAGGGGATGATTATAGCATTGAAAAAGATGTAGATAGTAATCATGGTTTTGCTATTTCATATTGTGACTTTTTGGAGGGTATGGACACATATGACTTTGAATATTATACGGGAAAATATAATGCAAAAGAAAATGTATTACATTTAACAATGTACGAAACTAATCCTATGTATGTATCAATTGATTATACGGAATATTATAATAAAGATGGTAGGAATCCTGAAGGGGTTTATTATACATGGAAGAATGGGAAATATTATAAATACACGGGAAATACAATCCCATTTATTGAAACCGGGAATTCGTTAAAACACTATTCTCTCTCAACGATGAAGAAAGAAGGAAATAAACAGGCAAAGATAGCTTTCAAATTATGGAATGAGTACCTGAGAGATAACGCTGATATAACTTTAGCAGATTTAGGATTTACAAATCTAAAATTTGATGCGAATTTGAATCCCAACACGGGTACAGGTTCTATAGAAAATCAGTATGAAAAGAAAATTGTAGAAATAGATAAAGATTATAATAATCAGGAAAAAACACTAAACACAAATGGGGATAAAATCATAAAAGATGTTATGGGCGTTTATGATACCGTAAAAGATGAATCCTTAGATACTTTATCAGAAAAAATAGAAACGGTGTTAGCTTCCGACTTGCCGGTTAATGCTAAAGAGGCATTGTTAAAAAAGTTTACAGATACAATCCAGGATACCTTGTTGGTAACGGCAGCATCATATGACGAATGTAAGACGGCTCCCCAACTTGTTAAGAAGGTGGCAGAGCAAATATGTGACGAAGAAGGTACTTTTACATTTGAAGAAAGTAAGATTACATATACTGTTAATTTCAAATTTTTTGGGAAGCCAGGAGCGGCCTTCATACAGGGAACTATCCACGCTAGCAATCGGAAAAATTATACTTTTGGTGGGACGAGTATAAACAAGTCTGCGATAAAGGAAGAAATGGATAATTTGAAGAAATTTAGCGAATCCAAGCTAGAGGAAGCAAAAAAAGAAGTATATTCAACTGTAGAAGGGGTTATTTTTCCGCAACAACTAAAAAGTTTTCTTAAAACAACTGCTAACAGTAAAATTTATGGTAAGTTAAAGAAAAAGGCTCCATCTTTGGCTAAATATGTAAAAGCGGGGACAGAAATGGCTGACAAATTTAGTGACGTAAAAAAGGCATATCAAGACTTGAAGGCAACTGATTTGAAAAATGCTTCGGAGGACAAGGTTGTTAAAACAATTGGGAATTACAACAAGAAGATAGAAGCCTATACAAAAGCTGTGGAGAATCTGTTGAATATCCAAATATAATCAGATGGATAATATCGTGTGTTTTATTTCAGCAAAACAATGATGTTAGAACTAAAATAGCGGTTAAAAAGTTCTTGTGTACCGTATCAAGACGGAAATACGATTTATTATATTGGAAAATCTTATAACGAAAATAAGAAAATTAAAAATAATAGCTAAAGATGCGTCAAGGAAAATCCTCTTCAAAGTAACTGGTGGGGGATTTTCCTTGTTAAATTTAACGGATTTTACAGTCTTAAAACTGGATGGCAGCGGGAATGAATTTTCAAGCATGTTCTAATTTTGAGATAATTGTTTTTATGTAATCTTCAGTTTCTTCCGGGCTTGACAGTACATTGACATCCATATGTTCCGCATAATCCAGAAAGGCGGAGAGCAATGTCGATTCATTAATGACCAGGCAGATATTCTGATTCAGAACATTAGTGCAAAGCAGATATCCGGAAAAACTGTTAATGCATAAATGAAGATTATCAGAAATCTGCTCAAGTGGTTTTTTCAGGAGACGGTACAAACCGTCGCGGCAATAGGGAAGCATGGATTTCAGCATAAAAATCCGTTCTGTCGGTGTAAAAGGACGGCAGATTTCTTCAGGAATTTCCAGAATCCTTCCTGTTCTGGCAAATAGTTCGATTCCCTGTCTGGTATGGTACAGATGCATGTTCTGGCCGAAAATTCTGCTGCTGACAGAAGCAAGGAACTGTCGGAAGTACGGGATGAAATCATCTCTGCCCTGAAAAGTCGGGGAGACGACTGCTTCCAGAAGTTCGGGCGTAATGTGCGGAAGCAGGTATGGCTTCGGCTGTATGATATAACAGGGCGTATTGTTCCATTCCTTATTTCCGGGCATGGAATATTCAACTGTGGTTGAGTCAATTGGCCGTAAAAGAGGCGTGCATTTACCCAAGTAGGAATTGTACATTTCCCAGAGCATAGAAATAACCTTCTCATCGTGAAAAAGAAGCCCTGTTTTGTAATCGGAAGTGCTGATAATGGCATGATCTGATGTAAGCATCATACAGGGAAAGATATTCAAATTATCATAATGAGAATGGATATCGTCGTAATAGTAATATGGCTGATACTGCAGTGCATTGATAAACAAAGGCAGTATTGTACGAAGATAATTTATATTGTATATCTTATGGTTTTCGGATGTCAGTTCAGTCCGGTTGATGCAGAAAATATGGTCAATCTGCAAAGTCTGGGATGTGGGTTTCAGACTTGCAAGCAGAGTGAATAAAAAGTCATAGTCCGGTTGTAAAAATAATGCAATATGACCATTCCGTCTATTTGATTCGGCGATTAGGTTATGATACACTGCCTGATTTAGTTCAAGTTGGCTTGTAAGAACCATACAATTTGGCATATTATGGCCGATTTCTTCTTTAAAAGATGCTGTAATTTCACGGGGGGGGGTAAAATTGGCAAACAGGAACTGTTGGGAAAACTAAGGAGAAATTTTTCAACAGCCTTTCTTTTATAGTAGGTGTCTCGCCCAAGCCTTGTAATTTGATAGGCTTCCTGAAATTTTTGATATTCGGACGGGGTAAGGCACATAAATTCAGCGATTTTATTAAAGATTTCTTCTGAAGGAGGGTTCCGTTTACCGTTAATAAGCTTATACATAGTAGAACGGTCTAAACGGCAGTATTTTACCATGGAATAGACCTTGATATCTTTTTCCCTGATGAATTGGCTGAGTAGTTCGGAAAACTCGGACATAGTAACAAACCTCACGTTTCTTCGTTTTTATGTATACGCATTCGCATTCCCGCTGCCTTTTGCATTTTTGTCTTGCGTATGCAGTTTCCCGATTATCATAACAATTATTTTTCAAAAAGTCTATTTAGCAGTGAATGAAATGTGAAATATTTGTGAAAAAAAACTGTCCACAAAATTTGCCGCAGAGATTATTGATCAAAATCCCCGGCAGGTATCCGGCCGGGGATTTTGGTTGTTAAAATTTAACAGACTTTGCGGAAGTATAACTTCCGTATATTTTTTTGCCCTTTACAGTGCGGTAAGCACGGACTTTATACTTATAAGTTGTTCCTTTTTTGACAGCTTTGGTCGTATAGGTCAGGCCTGTGGTCGTTTTTACTTTAGTCCATTTGCTGTTTTTATATAAGTAAACTTCATAGCCGGAGGCTCCTGCAGCCTTTTTCCACTGGAGCTTGAGAGCGGAAGCGGATTTTGTGGCTTTAAAGCCGGATGGAACAGCGGGGACGATTTTAAAGGTTTTTGTTACTTTTCCTTTATAGCTGCCTTTTCCCGTAATTATAGCTGTGGCGGTTCCAAAATTGGTATTGTTTTTATAAGTGACGGTATAATCCTTTCCTTTGGTCAGTTTCCTGGAACCGTATTTTACTGTGACCGCAGGAGAAAGTCCTTTTCCGGTGTATGCGGCGGTTGAGGGAAGCGTAATCGTGCAGGAGGACATATTCATCGCATCTGACGGGGTGGCGGTAACGGTTATTTTGGAAACGGTATATTTCGTATACCCAGTATCCTGCCCGGTGCGTATAATATAGGAACTTCCGGGATCTAATAACAGAGAAGTTCCGGATGGAACCTGTGTTTTAAGAGAATTTGCCATGTCGGCTTCCTTGTAGATTGAAAAGCTGGCGGGATACGTGGCATCATCACTTGCGACGGTTATTTTATATTTGCTGGCACTGCCTGTTTTTAAGCGTATATATCCTGCTTTATAGGAAGTTATGGCTGCGCTGCCTTTGCCCTGTTTGTTGATGGTTGGCAATTTTGCCCGTTCTTTAATGGTAATATCATTAATTATCAGGTTTTGGTCGCCAATAGTAATAGTTGCGGAGTAGGTTCCGGCAGGCGGATCGGTTTGTACATAGTCGATATCATTTAATCTGCATGAAAGAATATCGCCACATTTTGTTAAATAAACCTTAGTTCCGTATAACTGGATATCTATTGTTTCCGTATAGCCATCCTCATAAGCGGCTTCCAAAACAAGTCCAGGCAAATGCAGGCCTCCCTCGCATTCGGCAGTAACATCAATGCCGGCATATAAAGTTTTTCTGCTGGGTCCGGATACAATTCGTAGGGAACTGATACGGGGCTTTGCGGTTATCAGGAGCTTACTTGTGTCGGAAGGTAAGGTGTCTCCGTTATATTTTTTAGATGCCCGAATATAGTATTGTGTACCTGCGTTTAAAGAGACTGGCAGGTTGCGAGTATTGTCCGAATTGTATATTGTCAAGTCTGTGACAAAATTAAAACTTTCATCATAAACTCTGAGGGAGACAGAGTCATATTCCCCAGCGGGAGTTTTATTAAAAAAGAGATATTCTGCGGTACGCCCCGGGGTAAATTCCAGAAAAGCTTCTTTGTCGGCATTATCATTTCTGTCAGGGACAAATGTGACGGATGTTTCTATAGCTTCCTGCAATACAGTAAGGGGCTTTGAAGCTTCAAATAAATCTGCAATCATTTCCTGATCCGTTTTTCCTTTAAAAAGGGTTACAGAATGGAAGTCATCAGGAGTAATAGCAAAATAGTAGGTTTTTCCGGCATTTAACAAATATGCATCCTGCTTAAGGACATCCAGCCAGGTCGAAGAGAGAAGGACGCCGTCCAGTCCCTGATATACATCATAGGAGTACGAGACTCCGTCAGAAAATGTGAGATAATAATATCCGCTTTGAGTGGGAGAGAACTTCAGCAGTGTGTCATCTTCCAGATAGTCCGGAATTTCGTAAGGAATCTCCGGTACTAATTCTGCAGTAATATCCTCTGTGCGGAGAGTGACAGAACGATTGGTACCCCACCACATGATTA
Organism: Eubacteriales bacterium; assembly: GCA_030524715.1. Taxonomy (GTDB): domain Bacteria; phylum Bacillota; class Clostridia; order Lachnospirales; family Lachnospiraceae; genus Blautia_A. Next base: position 7,342 of record JAUNGB010000102.1, read on the forward strand.
GTGTGTAAAAATAGTATGCCTGTCCGCCTTTTAAGGAATTAAAGCGCAGAGTATTTTCGGATATATTAATTTCATCAAGCGCATTCTTTTTGTCGGCGTTCGGGTATAAAAAACTGTACTCTACCGGATTTTTTCCGTCATAAGAAAATGTGAAGGTATAATCCCCGTCTTTTGGAGGAATAAATTTATACATATATTCTTCTTCATCTTCGTCATATGTGACGGTACCGGTTCCGGGGAGAATTTCATATGCGGAGCCAGAAGTTAATTCCACGAAATTGCCGGCTGTCGACAGATTGGTATTATTTTCTGCGGTTTCTATGTCTGTCTGTGTTTTCGGGGTATTGTCGGATTCAAAAATATCTGCTTCGTCAATATCGGAATTAACTATTTCAGAATTAATAGAATCTTTGTTAATGGCGTCGTCCGTAAATGATTCTTCAGATAAAAATGAAGTGTCCGAAGAACCGCTGGAAAATTCGGCTGCATTTACGGGAAGAATGGAAGTAAGCAGCATAGAACAGGACAGTAATATTGCAAGTTTCTTTTTCATTTTTTCTCCTTTCATTAATAGGCAAATTTTTTCTTTACGATACTGCGGCGCGGATGCGTTCCGGATGATTGCATACGATTGGGACACATACCATCATAGTAAATACCGTCAATTTCAACCCAGCAATGGGTTCCAGTATCTACCAGATAGGGCTTATACCCAAGTTCCTTTGCAAGCGCCGCAAAGGTGCTGGCCTGGCAGTAGCAGTTTCCTGTACGGGTGTTGATCATGTCAAGAGCAGCGCGCCGGGTCCAGTCTTTTTTTGTAAAATCAGGAAATTTCCAAACATTAAAACGGAAGTCGTTGCTCCAATACCAACAGGAAATCAGTTTTTGCTTTTTACTCATTTTGGAGGTAGTAACCTGAGAAATGACGGACATCAGCTTTATTTTTAATTTGGATTCCACATCATTTTTTGCGTATCCGTTTTTGGTAAAGGTAATGCCGTCTTTTGTAACACTTGTGGCACATTTTCCGTTTTTATATACATAATACAATTTGCCGCCGATGGTATGCCATCCGGGAATAGGAGTACCTTTTGTGGTTACATAGTATTTTTGTCCGCCTACGGTAACAATACGATTCTTTGAGGGAGCGAGAAGCTGGCCTTTTAAGCTGAATACATAGTATTTTCCATCGATCTTGTTAGCGGCAGTGGCAGCGTTTCCGTTGGATTTGAAATAATACCTCCGTCCATCGATGGTTTTCCAGGTGCTTTTGATCAGAGTTCCTTTTTTGTAGAAGCGATAGTATGATCCTTCTTTGACCAGGCCGTTTTTTATAGGCTGTGCAGGCTCCGGTGTAGGGAGTGGGGCAGCAGAAGGAATGGGGACGGCAGTCGGTGTCGGCTCAGAAGCAGGCTGCAAAGCCCCATAGGAAATCAAGCCTGTCGAAATTTCCGCAGCATCAGACTGAGAATCAGATGTGGTGGAAATTGTCCCCGAATTTACTGCTGCGTCTGCTATGAGCGGATATCCCGGCAGACATAATGAAGCAGTGAGAGCAAGAATGCCGATATTTATAATTATTCTATTTACGGCTTTCTTTTTCATTTTTGGTCTTCTCCTTTCCATAAATATTGAGCTGTTTTGGTTTTTGAAAATTGCTGTTTGCCGGACAGCTATAATTTATTTTAGCTTTGAATAGATTATGATACAAGATGTGGCATTTCTTGTAGAAGCTTTTTTAAAGCTTAAAGCATACATTGCGTTCAAAAAGAAATATTTGTTAAATAGCATAAAAAAACTGTCCTCAGATCATGCCACAGCTTGTGGTTTTGAAGATTCGCATTTTATTATAAGAACAGTTTCGAGTCGAGTTTTATGTTTATTTATAATTATAGGCATAGGCTTTATGAGAAAGTTTTATAGGATGAATAGGATGAGCTTTACGAGAAAATCAGGGAAGAATCAGGGAGGAAGAATAATGCAAAGAAAAAAAGCAGAAATCAGCAGAAAATTATGCGCGTTTTTAACAGTGCTTTGTCTGGTATTCGGTGTAATTCCGGCGCAGGCGGTACAGGCCGCAGGAACTGCGGAGATCACAGTGTCCGTAAAAAACGGTTGGGTAAAGGAAAGCGATGGCTACCGTTATTATGTTAATGGAAAAATGCAGAAAAACAGAATGATTACTGTTGGTACAAAGAAATATTATGTGGGTTCTGATGGTGTGCGTAAAACGGGCTGGTATACCGTTGGAAACAAATCTTATTATTTTAATTCCAAAGGTATTCTTACCAAGAGCAAGACCATTGACAAAGCATTAGTGACCAGAATGGATAAGGTGATTAAAGGACAGAAAATTACAGATAATACAGCAGATAAAACAGCGTTGAAGAAGCTTTTTATTTATGTACAGACAAAATGTAATTATAGTCGTGTGATGGGATTTAAGGCGGCAAAGAACTGGGAATACGAATTTGCCAGTGAGATGCTTACCAAAAAAAAGGGGAGCTGTTATCATTATGCAGCCGCATTTGCATTTCTCGCAAAACGCGCAACAGGACTTCCCACTCGTATATGCTGGGGAACAAGCAATGCGTTCAACACGAAAGTATGGCAGCCGCATGCATGGGTGGAAATCAAAATTAATGGTAAATGGTATACTTACGATCCGAATGCAGCGAGATATTCCAAACTGCGTAAAGGACGATGGTATCAGCAACCGCGTACTTCTATGACAGGAAAAATTTATAAAATGCAGAAAACAGTAAATGTTGAACTGTAAGAACAGTCATCCGGTGCATGATCAGCCTGATTTATGACTTGGAAGGGAAGAAAATTAAGATGAAAAAATGGGTAAAATTTCTTGGAATTATTTTCTGCCTGCTATTGGTCCAGACTTCAATATTTGCGGTGAAGGCTCCTGCTATAGTACAGGCCGGAACCGTAAAATCCGGATTAAAAAAAGAAAATGGCAGGTACTATTACTATGCAGAGGGAGTGAAGGTAAAAAACACCTGGAAGACTATAAAGACCGTCAGTAACGGAAAAACTATATCCGGCCGTTATTTCTTTGGAAGGGATGGCGCTGCATATGCAGGAAAAAAGGTCAAGGGAGCAAAGGTACCGGCAGTGAAGAAAATTGGCGGTAAATATTATGGGTTTGGCATAAGTGGACGTATGCTCAAAGGAACTTATGTGATAAATGAAAAATTTTATGTCTTTCATTCTAAAACGGGAGTTTATGACTCAGAAAGAAGCGTACGGCTTCGTAAGGCATCCGAATATGAGAAGGATGCAAAGACTTTACGCAAATTGTTGGGAAAACCTCAGAAAACTGTAACGAGAGAAAGCTGCTATGGTGAAGGAAGGGAGTCAATATTATACTATCCAAACTTTATGGTATGCCTTTATAAAAATGAGCAGGGGAAGGAAATCGTTCTTGGCATTCTGGGCAGGTAAGCAGTCTTTGAAGGGAAAGCGTTGAATTATGGTTTTTAGCTCTATGGTATTTTTGTGTATTTTTCTGCCAATGGTATTTGTTCTGCATCTGCTGCTGCCGGGGATACGGGCCAAAAACGCTATACTGCTTACTGCAAGCCTTCTTTTCTATGCTTACGGTGAGCCTGTATATGTGCTGCTGCTTTTAGGGTCTTCCCTGATGAACTATGCCTGTGCATATGTTATCTGCAGGTGTCCGGTATATAAAAAGGTTTTCATGGCGCTGGCGGTTATTGGAAATTTAGGCGTTCTGGTTATTTTTAAGTACACAGGCTTTCTTGTTGAAACAGTAAATATGATATCCGGGGCGTCTGTTTCAGTCCCGGATATTCGGATGCCAATAGGAATTTCCTTTTTTACCTTTCAGGAAATGTCCTATGTCATTGATGTTTACCGGGGTGTGACAGCCGCACAGAAAAATTATGCGAAGGTACTTCTTTATATATCTTTTTTTCCGCAGTTGATCGCGGGGCCGATCGTAAAATACCATGATGTGGAAAAGGAAATCGATCGTCGGACTCAGACAATGGAGGGAATCTGCTCAGGTATCCGCCGTTTTATTGCAGGGCTTTGCAAGAAGGTGCTCATTGCCAATACTATGGGACTTGCCGCAGATACGCTGTTTCAGGCTCCGCAGGCACAGATAAACGCGGCAGGAGCGTGGCTGGGAGCGATTTCCTATATGCTGCAGATATATTTTGATTTTAGCGGCTACAGCGATATGGCTATCGGATTGGGATGGATGTTCGGGTTCCATTTTAAAGAAAACTTTAATTATCCTTATATTTCCGGAAGCATCCGGGAATTTTGGCGAAGATGGCATATATCCTTATCCGGGTGGTTCCGGGAATATCTCTATATCCCTCTTGGCGGAAACCGCGAGGGAAAAACAAGAACGGTTATTAATAAAATACTTGTTTTTTTATGTACCGGGATCTGGCATGGCGCGGCAGTCAATTTTGTATTTTGGGGAATTTATCATGGATGCTTTCTGATGATTGAAGAGTACATACTCGCCATCCATAAACCGGGCGGCAGGATCAGGAGCATTTTTCAGCATGTGTATGTACTTCTTGCAGTTTGTGTGGGATTTGTATTCTTCCGGGCCGACACTATGTCGCAGGGAATATTATGGGTCAAAGAAATGTTTACCGGTTTTAACCGGAATGCGGCGGCCATGAGTCTTGCCCTTCAACAATTGACACCGGTTTATCTGGTTACTTTGGCAGCAGCGGTAATCGCTTCGTTTCCTGTTAATAAAAAGCTGAAGGTAAAACGCGGTTATGAGCCAGTGGCTTATATTTTAAGCCTTGTGGGATTTGTACTTTGTATGTTCAGTCTTGCCGGCGGAACTTATAACCCGTTTATCTATTTCAGATTTTAAGAGGAGGGACAGAATGAAAAAATGGAAACTGATATATGGAATTTTATTTTTAGGAATCTGTCTGTGTCCTTCTCTTGGGATGCTTGTGACGAAGCAGGTGGAATCCTCCGAAAACCGGGAGCTTGCTGCTTTTCCGGTATTAAGAGGGGAAGACGGTATTAATGTGGAATGGCTTTCAGAAGCGGGCGATTATTTTCAGGATCATTTTGCATTCCGTAATGAGCTTGTGACAGTAAACGCGCTGCTTTATGGAAAGCTTTTGGGCGTTTCAACAGCTCAGGGTGTTATTCAGGGAAAGAATGGGTGGCTTTATTATAAGGATTCTCTGTCTGATTATCTTGGGACGGATCTTTTGTCAGAGCGCAGCCTTTTTAATCTTGCCCATACGTTGTCATTGGTGCAGCAGAATCTGCAAAGCAGAGGGATAAAGTTCCTGTTTACGGTAGCGCCCAATAAGAATTCTCTTTATGGGGAAAATATGCCTTATTATTATAGCCTGAAGGTGACGAAAAACAATAATCTTGCACGGCTTGTGCCGGTTCTGGAGCAGGAGCGGGTAGCATATGCAGATCTTTACGAAGTTTTTCAGGCGGAAGACGAGATTCTTTACCATCAGAGAGACTCCCATTGGAACAATAAAGGGGCTGCGCTGGCAGGTGAAGTGCTTCTTACGGCTCTTGGAAAGGAGCATGCTTCCTATCAGGAAGAGACCTATGAAATCAGAAGCGATTTTGAAGGCGATCTGGACAATATGCTTTATCCTCTTGCCGTAACTCCTGAGGATGAGATTTACTATGACAAGCAGACTACCTATGCAGTGGTGGGAGAAATAGAGAACAATTTTGAACCCAGAATCGTCACCGTGAATCCTGTAAAGGGCGGAAGCCTGGTAATGTACCGGGATTCCTTCGGCAATGCCCTTCTGCCTTTTATGGCGGATGCCTACGGTAACGCTTATTTTTCCAGGGGAGTGCCATATCAGTTGAGTGATGTGGACACTATGTCCGCAGATACGGTGGTTGTGGAGCGGGCGGAAAGGTTTTTGCCGGAGATGGTACAGGATCCTCCGGTTATGGAAGGAACGGCAGTACAGTGGGACGGCGAGATTGAAAATTCCGCCGGTGACGGCGCTTCAGATGTGCTGAAGAAGCAGTGGGGAGCGCTGGTGCAGATTTCAGGAAGGATTCTTCCGGATTTTTTGGATACGGATACATCCATTTATCTGAGATTAAACGGGGCTGCGCTGTATGAAGCATTTCCTGTGGATGTGGAAACAGAGAACGGCACGGATGCTGGCGGCTTCTGTCTGTACCTGCCGCCGGAGAGGTTTGCTCCAAAGGAAAATACTTTGGAAGTTCTTGTTTCGGAAGGAGAAATTTTAAAGGTTATTTATAAAAACACGTTTAAGGAGGTTACGGATCAATGAAAAAGAGAATGGTAAGAATTGTATTGAGTTTGATGATTACTGTGTCTGTGGCAGTATCTTCTTCGTCCATTTTGTGGGCTGCCGATACAGAGACGTCGGCAGAGGCTGATAGTGAGACGGATGATGCGACAGAGGAAAGGTCAGGTGAAAATTTCCGGATTGTATTGGAGACGGGAGAAATCGAAGTGAAAAATCAGACGACCCGCACATTTACGTCTGTTGAATATAAAAAGGCTGAGACAAAGAATGATAATGAGGAAGCTATAGAGGGAGAAGTTAATACTTCCGGAGAAAACGCTGAGGAACAGTGGAATTTAGAGGTTACTGATGAAGATGGTACGGTCCATATTTTTGAAAATGTAATTCCGGACAAATGGAAAAGTCCGGTTATCGTAGATTCTTACGGCTTCCTTTATATACAGTACCAGGATGAGAACGGCAATGCACAGGAAGCGATAGAGACTGCGGATGAGAAGAAATTTGACCAGCCTGTTACCATGTATGTTTCCACAAATGTGCATATCCGTAAGGAGGCAAGCAAAGATGCAGAATCACTGAAAATACTTGCTTTGGGAGAAGAATGGCAGGCAACAGGTGCGGCGCCGGGATGGTTCAAGGTGGAAAAGGATGGTATTTCAGGATATGTATTCCACAGTTATCTTACAGAGGATAAAGAAAGCGTGGAAAAAGCCCTGAAAGCAAAGCAGGAAGCGGAGGCCGCAGCGGCAGCTCAGGCAGCGGCAGAGGCCCAGGCCGCAGCAGAAGCTCAGGCAGCGGCAGCTCAGGTCGCGGCAGAAGCTCAGGCAGCAGCGCCGCAGGTATACGAGGTAAGCCGACAGGCGTATGATGATTGTGATGGAAGCGGCCACGGCTACTATGAAATTACCTATTCTGATGGAAGCGTTGCGTATGAAGAATATTAAGTCCTGTGAATCATGGACAATTGATCACAGAGATATTTTTTGTTACTGTTTACACCGTAGGTGTGAACAGTAACTTTGGATGAATAAAAAATCCAGAATTAATTGTGTTTTCTAAAAAAATCGATTATACTTTTGTCAGAAGGTATGGTCGATTTTTTTTCTAAAAGAAGAGAAATACCGGAGGATTGCGAGACGAGGAGGAATGAGATGAAAAGAATAGGATCATATTTACTATTGTTCAGTGTGCTTCTGACTTTGGTACTGTGTGTTCCTGCTTCCGCGGCAGGGGATACCGGTCAGGGGAATGATCAGAATAGCATTGAGAAGAATGATCAGAATGGCAGCAGTCAAAATAGCGCCGGTCAGAATAACAACGATTCTGTGGTGACGGTTAAGCAGGGACTGCTGAAGGAAAATGGCAAATATTATTTTTATTCAAATGGCAGGAAGGTAAAAAGCACCTGGAAGAAAATCAATGGAAAGCGATATTATTTTACTTCCAAAGGCTATGCGGCAACCTACAGCGTCAAGATCAAGGGAAAGCTTTATGTATTTAAAACCAACGGACAGCTTGTTGAACCGGCGAAAGCTTCTATTGTAAAGGTAGGAAAGTACTCTTACTATGTCAATAAAAGCGGAGTGGCGTCCACCGGCTGGCTGCTGATCAATAAAAAGCTGTATTATGCGGACAGTAAGGGAAGATTCTTAAAGAATAAGACTTATCAGGGAGTCACTTTTTCGGGTACGGGAGCTGCAAAGAGCAATACGGCAGCCAAACTGAAGATAAAGACCATGAATGTGGCAGCCTCTATTACAACATCAAAAATGTCAAAGTCACAGAAGCTGAGGGCATGCTGGAATTATATTACCTCCAGCGGCAAGTTCAGGTATTGGCCGCACACTCCCAATACAAGTAAAAAGGGCTGGCAGAAGGACGAAGCTTATAGTATGCTGACAACTTTTAAGGGAAGCTGCAGCGGTTTTGCGTGTGCGTTTGCGGCGCTGGCAAGTGAAGTGGGCTATGACCCTTATGTTATCCGTGGACGTGTCAGCGGAAGCCGCGACGGTGCGGCAGATGGCCTGACCCGCCACTGCTGGGTAAAAATTGACGGCCGTTACTATGATCCGGAGGCGCAGTTTGCAGGATGGATGCGAGGCGTATATGGAAGCAGCAGTTATAATATCCGGCATACGATCCAAATGACGGTAAATTTTGCAAATAGCAATTAGAATGTTACCAAGAGCAAAAGGTCATATTTGCTATACAGTATTTTGAGGAAAGGATGTGTATGTTCGCATGAGAAAGAAAAAGGCATATATTTTTTCAGCGGCTTTTGCAGCGCATTTGGTGATTATGACTGCTTCGGGAGTCATGGCGGCAGAAGTCCCGGCTTTGCCGGGCACTGGAAATGAAAAATATGATGCGATTATCCGGAAATATATTGAGGGAATCAATTGCCAGTGGGATATGAACCAATTTGCCGAAAACGGGCTTAATTACCTTACCGGTTATACATCCAGTCTGGATGAAATGGGCTATTGCCTGCTCGATCTGGATCAAAACGGAGTGGATGAGCTGCTGATAGGATGTGTGAATGACGAAGATTATGTGGGGATGTTCTACGATCTGTATACCTTTGCCGGAAAGGAACCTGTGCTGTTGGCTTCAAGCAGTGAGCGGGACCGGTATTATCTGTGCGAGGATTATACGATCGCCAATGAGGGCTCTGGCAGCGCTCAGACTTCCGCCTTCGGCTACTATCTGCTGGACGGCTCAGAATTGACTTTAAAAGAGGCTGTGATGTATGATGGAGATTATGATGCGCAAAATCCGTGGTTTTATAGTACAGAAAATTCATGGGAGGATCATAGATATCCAATTGAAGAATATGTTGCCGACGGTATTCGAAAAAAATATGAACACACAGCCATTCCTTTCCAGCCATTTTCGGGTGAAAAGATCGATGATGTTGCTGACGGAGGTTCTGATAATATTTCAGAACTGAAACAACAGGCTATTTCTGAAGTCATGGCTGTAGAGGCCGCTGCCGAAGAAATAGAGACAAGGCTTGAGACCGGACTGCTGGATCAGAATGAATTAAATCAATGCGCCGGTCAGTTATATCAGCTTTGGGATGACGAGTTGAATATTTTGTGGTCTTATCTGAAGCAGTCGCTCCCACAAGAGGAAATGGCTGTCTTGACCGAAGAGGAAGTGCAGTGGATCGCTGATAAAGAAAATCAGGTGAATCAGGCAGGAAGCGAATGGGAAGGCGGAAGTATGCAGCCTATGATAGAAGCTTCAACGGCGGCTTCGATCACCCAGGACCGTGTTTACGAATTATTGGAGAGAATACCGTGATAAAGGCCACGTCGCAGCAGGGAATCTGTTAAGAAAAATTCTAAGAAAAATTCAAGACTCGCCCGCAGGCTTTGTGCGGGATTCGGGTCAGCTGGAGCGTGTTTGAAAATTGCGGGAATGAATTTTTAAACACGCTCTGGGCCGGTATATTATTCCGAATATACAGAGTTCACATAATTAATTTAATGGAGAGAGCAGATATGAAGAGGGAAAGAAGCTTTGGAAAAAAGAATGTATTTACTGTGATTTTTATATGTATATTTTTGATGTTGAGCATCCGGATCGTTTATGCGGAGGTCACGCCGGAGGCAACGCCAACCGTAACGCCGGAAGCGAC
>JAUNGB010000193.1 GCA_030524715.1 Eubacteriales bacterium
TGTTACTATTCACAGCTGATTTGATGGCACGCCAAATAGAACGGAGTTTTAACGCCGCTCCATGCTCGTTATTCTGATGCGTATTCAAGGAGATGATATAGAGAAGATTTCGGCAACCGTATAAGGCATCCCCTCGCATAAGCGTTGTAATGCATTGATTTCATTAATTCCATTACGGCGGCAGGTTTCGATATATGTTCGGTTGAGAGCATGATTATCAGCAGCTTCTACCGATTCAAACTGGCCTGATATTTTCATATGGGACTTGATGCCTCGAAGCCCGCGCTCACTGAGATTATTGGTGGTCGGCAGACTGAAATCCTCTACCCAAAGAAAATAGTTTCTGCGATATCTGGCAATACGATTAAGCAGCGTCTGTTCAAAAGGGGCTCCATAGTTGCCCGGATCGGCTTCGTTTTCCTTCCAGCCGTTTTTCAGGCATTTATCTATCTTACGATGAAACGTATGTATGTAGGCTTCGCTGAAAGATTCTGCTCCCCGGGCTATGAAATCATTACGTTCTTTCATGGTTGCGCTGATGAGTTTCTTTAAATCATCAGACCATTGATGGCAGGTATCATCCGTATTCTTCTGGCAGTCGCGCTGGAGATGCTGGTTGCATTCGATGTTTTCAAAACTATACTTGTCATTATAGTTTACGGTGTTATGGTCATGCATGACCTTTGTATCCAGTGTCAGGAGGTTCAGGACATTATCGTCATCAAGGCTCTTCATGTCCTTATGCGCATGCGCTGTGTAGTAAGCAATGGATTCATCTCCGTAAAACCGGAAACATGCCCTCTCCGCAAGAATGGAAATGACAGTATCGTCCCAGTAAACAATCTTTCTTGTGATCAGGACATGTTTCAGATCCTCCCGGAACTGTCTGAGTCCGTTTGCCGCGCGCACCTGGAGCTTTGCAATATATCCATCACAAGGAGTTAATTCACCACCGGTGATTCCGGTAAGGAACATGGATGCTTTGTTCATTGCGGCGTTAACTGTATTTGTGAGAGATAACGCAAGAGCCTGCATTCCACTGCCATACTGAACCTTTTCCTTAAGGCGCGGAGGTATCTGGGAGCGGAATACGGTACCGCAGTTGTTACATTCATAATAATAGAATTCGTGTTTGGCCTTAACGACTTTGACGCGCACATCGTATTCGTATTTTATCTCAGATTCCCCGGTTGGGACACAGTCGGCCAGGCTACATTTGGGACAGCATTCATCATCCTGCAGCGGATGGCCAACAGTCTCTGTGATTTCGGATTCATCCGGCGCTTCCAGGGAGGCTTTGGCATGGCCTGCCTGCCCTCCCTTGGATTTCCCTGTATTACGCCGAGAGTTTGGGATAACCTTGTTTTTATTTACCGGGGTCTGCGATGTGGGAGTACCGGTATTACTGCCATCATGATTAAGAAGAGCCTCTGCATGGGCAAGACGATTCTGTAATTCCTTGATAATGGCATCCTTTTCCGTCAGGGATTCCGCATATTGTTTTTTTTCGGACTCTCTGGATTTCCTAAGGTTTCTGACAGAATCCCGCAGAGAGGCAATCTGCTCCTGATATCCCAGGATGCGGTCTTTCAGTTTTGTGATTTCCTCAGTTGCCTTTTCAAAGTCGAGACGCAGATTTCCAGTATATTTGATCATAAATCACAAGGAGCCTTTCCTAAAGCATTGGAGATGGAAGCACATACTTTTTCATACGATTTGATGATGGCCTTTAAGGTTTTTACCTCAGACTGGAGAGAGGCGATTTCGGCTTCTTTCTCGGACAAGGCTTTTTGAACATCTGTGCTTTTAGCAGAAGACGTGCTTTCCTTTGTGGTGGTTACATTTCTGGAAGAAGTCCTGCCCCGACGGCCGGAGGAAAGAATCAATTCTCCTGTTTCAGGGTCGAGTGTACCCAGATATTTTCTTTTAGGTCTCGATTGTTTGGAAACAGGATCATAATGGGGAGTAGACTCGTAAACACGTGTCTTTCCGGTTTTCTTATCATAGTGCTTAACGATGGTTGACATGGCGCAACCTCCTCTCTATAGTGGTTATATTTATTATAATACACCCACTGCAAAATGTCAAGATGTAGTGGTATAAAACATGGATAAATATAACCACCATAATTAGTGCATTATGCAAATAAAAAGAAGCCCCGACGGGACTTCTTTAAACCAAAATATGAATCAGCTGTGAATAGTAAC
>JAUNGB010000103.1 GCA_030524715.1 Eubacteriales bacterium
TGCTTCATGAAACATTGTCAACCAAAACACCTTATTTTTGAAACACGCCAAAATATTACACAAATAATACAAAAGTTCCTTCCGGACAGAGTAAGGCGGAGTATTTCGGAATCTATGGATTCCAGAATAAAAAAGGCGACTGTAACGTACAGGCTGCCACCTTCTACTGTATGGCAAAGGTGCTGGGCTATAAGGTAAAATTTGTTCAGGGCTATGTACCAACAGCATTGGATAAAAACGGAAAACCTTCAAAGTTCGGCGCCCATGCGTGGACGACCATTACATCAGGGGGAAAGACGTATGTTTACGACCCCAACTTTTCAGGATACTGCAAGCGGAATAATCTCTCAAAGGGAATGAAGTCCGGCTACAAATTTACATACGGTACAAAGGGTACCTACCGGTATTTTAACAGCAAGAAAAAAGAGATTAAAAAATAGGCAGTATATACGCTTATGATTACTAAAATATGAACTATCGCACTGATGGTTCATATTTTGTGTGGAGGTAACTAATGTCACTTGTTTCAAATACATTCGTATTGTTTGTCCTGGCTGCCGTCATACTTTATTATCTGGCGCCGCAGAAGATAAGATGGGTGATCCTGCTGGTCTTCAGTTATCTGTATTATCTTTCAGGAAATGCAAAATATGTGGTATTTATTTTATTTTCTACGGTGGTCACCTATGGCTTTGCCCTTGCCATTGAACGGATGAGGCAAAAAGAGGCCCCGGCCAAAACGCTCCGGAATATTCTGACGCTGGGGATCGTACTGAATTTAGGAATGCTGGGCGTCGTAAAATATGTCGGCTTTTTTGTGGAAAATATCAATCTGCTGTTCCATATGGATCTGAAGGGGCTTGAGATCCTGTTCCCTCTGGGAATCTCATTTTTTACCTTCCAGTCAACAGGATATCTGTTGGATGTTTACTGGAAAAAAACAGAAGCGGAGCACAATATTTTTAAATATGCATTGTTCGTATCCTTCTTTCCGCAGCTCCTTCAGGGACCCATCGGCAAATATGAGCGCCTGGCGCCTCAGTTATATGAGCCTCATGCTTTTGAATTACATAACCTTTCTTTTGGGATTCAGCGTATTATCTGGGGTTTTGCGAAGAAGATGATCATTGCCGACTGGGCGGGAGTATTCGCGGACGCCATATGGGGAGATCTGGATAAGTACAACGGAGTCGCCCTGTTCGGCCTGATTTTTTACGGAATCCAGTTATATGCTGATTTTTCCGGCGCTATGGACGTGGTGATCGGAATCGGAAATCTTTTTGGAATCCGGATGGATGAGAACTTTCAGCGGCCGTATCTTGCCACATCCATGGCGGACTTCTGGAAACGCTGGCATATCACTCTTGGAGAGTGGATGATGAATTACGTTTTTTATCCGGTATCCCTTTCCAGATGGATGATGAAATTTGCGAAATGGTCCAAAAAGAAGTTCGGCAGAAAGACAGGACGCGTAGTACCCATTGCCCTTGCGGATCTGATCGTATTCTTTCTGGTGGGTATCTGGCACGGCGCAAGCTGGAAATATGTAATGTACGGTCTTTTAAACGGCGGTATCATTGCTTTCAGCGAACTGATGGGCGGCAATTACCGGAAATGGAGGACTGCCCTGCACATCAAAGGGGATGAGGCGTGGTATCATATTTTTTCGATCGTCAGGACGTTTATCCTTGTCAATCTCAGATGGTTTTTTGACCGTTCCGATACTCTGACACAGGGATTTTATATGATCCGGCAGGCTTTCACGCATTTTGCCCCGTCTCAGATTCTGGAGATCCCGGCCGGAAGCGGAGGGACTGCATTTGTTCCGTGGGCGCTTCTGATCATTGCGGTGGGATGCGCCGTGATGGTCACAGTGGGTATTTTTCAGGAAAAGGGCTATCATATCAGGGAATCCCTTATGAAGCTTCCGTTACCTGTTACAGTCTGCATTTATTTACTTTTGTTGATCATGATCGGTATGTTTGGGTCAACAGCGGCTCCGAGAGGTTTTATCTATGCACAATTTTAAGAAGATGATCAGGACGGTCTGCATCCTGATCGTATCGATTGCAGTATTTTTTGCACTGGATTATATACTTTATCCATGCACCTTTACGAGAAATGATATTCACGCAGTTACGTCCGGGCAGTATGACGATATTTATATGGGAACCTCCCACGGAAAAATGGATATCGATCCCCAGGCTATGGAGGCGGTGAGCGGAAGAACCGGACATAACCTGTGTGTGGGAGGGGAATACAGCGAGGATGCTTATTATCTTGCCAGGCTGATCCTTGAGAAGGGTTACAGGCCGTCCCGTATCATTTACGAGGTTTCGCCGGGATATTTTACCTCTGAGAAGGAGGAAGGGAATAATTATCTGCTGTTTTACCATGAATTTCCCTTATCCCGTTCCAAACTGGAATATTTTTGGGATTCTGTAAGAGACTGCAATTTCCGGACGATGCTGTTCCCATGGTATGAATATCCCCTTAGCTATGAACTGGAGAATATCCGGGATACGGTTTCCAAAAAATGGACAGGGGATTTCGGAACCGAAGATCTGAAGTCTGATTCTCAGGAATACCATGAAAGCGGGTTTGTAGAGCGGTATCCGGTGGATACCGAAAGCCTCGCAATGACAGGGATTTCCGAGTTTCATAAGGAAGATGTGGCGGAAAGAAATATGACCTATCTGAAAAAGCTGATACAGCTCTGCAGGGAAAATGATATCGAATTCATTGCCCTTGTTACGCCGATGCCCGGGGATACCCTTGCCGCATATGCGGAGTCCTTTTCAGAGGCGTACCAGTATTTCGGGGAGTTTTTTGCTGAGAATGAAGTCCGGTATATCAACTTTAACAGCGATCAGCTTTATCCGGTATTTACCCACGATCTGTCGGCATACACGGACTATGACGGGCATCTGCACGGGGACGCCGCCAGGGACTTTTCGGAAATTCTGGCGCAGGTGCTGGATAATACTTATGAATTTCCAACAGCCGGCGGTGTGGAGGAAGAAACGGAAGCCGCGGGATAACAGTGAGATACTTGCCGCTGTTTGTACCGCAGGTGAGAACAGTAACAAATGACCGAGAGGAAATGGAGGGAGGGAAGATTATGAAATCAATATTGGATTATCTGGAAGGCTCTGCAGAGAGATATCCGGATAAGACGGCCTTTGCAGATGAGCAGAGTGAGTGCTCCTTTGAGGGGCTTAAGAAAACGGCACAGTTGATAGGTACGAATCTTGCGGCATATCATATTGTGCGCAAACCGGTTCCTGTCATGATGGAAAAGAGTGTGCAGACCATTGGGATCATGATGGGGATCGTATATGCGGGAGGTTTTTACGTGATGCTGGACGCGTCCCATCCCGTACACCGCCTGAAACAAATACTGGAGACTCTGGAAGCGGAAGAGATGATCGTTTCCCCTGAAAATATGGAAACGGCCCGGAAGCTGGATTTCTCCGGAAAAATCATCGGGCCGGAAGAACTTATGAGCGGGGAAACGGACAGGGAGCTGTTAAAGAAAATCCGCGATGACCAGTGTGATGTGGATCCTCTGTATGTTTTGTTTACGTCCGGTTCTACCGGAATTCCCAAAGGAGTTGTGGTCAGCCACCGGTCGGTGATCGATTTTATGGAGTATTTTACAGAAATCTTCGGGATCAGCAGTCAGGATGTTCTGGGCAATCAGGCTCCCTGGGACTTTGATGTGTCCGTAAAAGATATTTATGCGGGACTGAAGACAGGAGCAACCGTTCAGATCATTCCGAAAAAGCTGTTTTCGTTCCCCATGCTGCTGATCGATTTTCTGGATGAGAGAAAGGTTACCAATCTGACGTGGGCAGTGTCGGCCCTTTGTATTGTTTCTACGCTGAACGGATTTTCCTATAAGGTTCCGTCCGCGCTCAGGCGCATCATGTTTTCCGGGGAGACTATGCCCATCCGTCACCTGAATTATTGGAGAAAATATCTGCCGGACGCCATGTTTGTGAATCTTTACGGCCCTACGGAGATTACCTGTAACTGTACTTATTATATTCTGGACAGGGAGTTTGAACCGGGGGATATGCTTCCCATCGGAACTGCGTTTCCAAATGAAAAAGTTTTTCTTCTGGACGAAAATGACCGGCAGGTGACGAAGCCGGGAGAAAAAGGCGAGATCTGTGTTTCAGGAACAGCGCTTGCGCTGGGATATTATAAGAATCCGCAGCAGACGCAGAAGGCGTTTGTGCAGAATCCTTTGAACCCATGGTATCTGGAGCCGATCTACCGAACAGGCGATCTGGGAGTTTATAACAGTGACGGAGAAATGTGCTTTGCATCCAGAAAGGATTTCCAGATCAAGCATATGGGGCACCGTATTGAGTTGGGAGAGATCGAGTGCGCGCTGGAAAGAGTGGAAGAGCTTGTAAGAGGCGCCTGCTTTTTTGACCAGAAGAAAAATAAGATCGTATGCTGTTATCAGGGAGAGATAGACAGAAAACAACTTAGCTCAAAGCTTGGGGAATTTCTGCCGGATTATATGATCCCGAATATTTTCCGCAAAATGGACTCCATGCCCATCACAAAAAACGGCAAGATCGACAAAAAAGCGTTACAGGCGTCATATGAAGAGCAAATACGGCTGCGATAGCAAACGCGTTTTGCTCATTAGAGGGGTGGGTTGCTAATCCAACAGCAGACTTTCATCGCAATAAATTGCATGAAAGCCTGCTGCCGGATTGCAAACGCACAGGTGGAAAATATTTTACATGAAGATGCTGCAAAGGGATATGGTAATATCCGCTTTACAGAAAGAGAAAGGAGAAGAAAATGGAAGAATTAATGGAAATTTTGGAGGAAATCTGCCCGGATGTGGATTTTAATCAGGAGAAGGCTCTTGTTGACGACAAGATTTTAAGTTCGTTTGATATTCTGTCGATCATCAGCGAGATCAGCGACGCTTTTGAGATTACTTTGACTCCTGCGGAAATTATCCCGGTGAACTTTAATTCCGCAGAAGCCTTATGGAATATGATCTGTCGTCTGAAAGGATAAAAGAAAGGACTGCGGAGTATGGGAAAGAAAAGAAAGAAAACAGGGCTGGCGGTATTATTTTTGCTGTTTCTTGTGCTGATGTGCGCGGTTCCGGCGAATGCCGCGGCGAAGTATGCGGATGAGTGGGTTACGGCCTCCAGCGGCAAAACCTATTATTATGGTGAGGACGGTAAAAAAGTAACCGGTATGAAAAAAATCGGAAAAAGGTACTATTATTTTGATTCCAAGGGCGTACAGAAAACCGGCTGGTATAAGATCAAGGGTTCGTATTACTTTTTCAGGATCAACACCAAGGCTAAGGGCTACCGGATTGAATCGAAGACCGTAAACGGAGTTGCGCTGGCTTCTGACGGCAAAGCGAAGCTGACAAGCTACAGCAAACGGAAGCTGCCTCTTCTGGTAAAAGCCAACACGACTATGCAGAGCATCACCAATGATAAGATGACAAAGACGCAGAAGCTGAAAAAAGTTTTTGATTATTCCAAGAGCCACTTAAAAGCACGAAACCGAGGGGGCTTCCAAAAAGGGGATACCTGGGATATCTTTTATGCGGAGATCGCATTTAATTCTGGCTTTGCAGACTGTTATTCTTTTGCCGCGTATTTTGCATATCTGGCCAACGCAGTGGGATATAAGGCGACGGTGGTGTCTTCGGGCGGCCATGGCTGGGCTGAGATAGGCGGAAAGGTCTATGACCCTAACTGGTCAAATGTTGATAAAAGAAACAACTATTTCGGAATGTCTTATGATCTCAGCGGCGTAGGCGGACGGCCGAGCTATAAGAGAAACCGCGTTTATCTGAAGACAGTATAGCAGTAACACTGTTCGCTCCCAAGCCTTGCACTGGCTGCAAGGCTATGGGCCAGTAATGATGAGAAAAAATGCGAAAAGCACTTGAAGAAACCTGCATTTTTGTGTATGATATGATATAGTGTCCTTGAATTGCAGAAAGGACCTCTGAGAGATTGATTGAAACAGGAGGAATGAACATGAGCGCAGAAGGCGGAATGGGACTGGGATTTACCATTGTGTGGATGGTTGTATTATTTGGTATTATGTACTTTTTAATGATTCGTCCGCAGAAGAAAGAGCAGAAGAGAATGCAGGCAATGCTGAGCGCAATGGAGGTAGGCGACAGTATCGTTACTACCGGCGGCTTTTACGGCGTAGTTATCGACATGACAGATGAAGACGTGATCGTAGAATTCGGAAATAATAAAAACTGCCGTATCCCAATGAGAAAACAGGCTATTGCAGAAGTAGAGAAAGCAGAACAGGCTTCTGCATAACCGGCCAAAGAACAGAGAGTAAGTATAGCAGGAATGCGGTACTTACTCTTATTTTTCACTTTAATAGGTTGAAATCTGCATAAAAGTGCGTTATTATAATAACAATACCCAAAAGGAGAGGAAAGATTATTATGGAATATAAGATCGCATTGATTCCGGGAGACGGGATCGGACCGGAAATCGTACGTGAAGCGAAGAAGGTTCTTGACAGAGTTTGTGAAAAGTATCATCACACATTTACATATTCAGAGGTGCTTTTAGGAGGCGCCTCTATCGACGTACACGGCGTGCCGCTGACAGAAGAGGCGATCGCCGGGGCGAAAGCTTCTGATGCAGTCCTCATGGGCTCTATCGGCGGAGACGCCAAAACTTCTCCGTGGTATAAGCTGGAGCCGTCCAAACGTCCGGAAGCAGGACTGCTTGCCATCCGTAAGGCATTGAACCTGTTTGCCAATCTGCGTCCGGCTTATTTATATAATGAACTGAAGGCTGCCTGCCCACTTCGGGAGGATATTATCGGGGACGGCTTCGATATGATCATTGTCCGCGAGCTGACAGGAGGCCTTTATTTCGGAGAACGTAAGACAGTGGAAGAAAACGGCGTAAAGAAAGCCATAGACACTCTTACCTATAACGAAAATGAAATCCGCCGTATAGCGGTTAAGGCGTTTGAGATCGCCATGAAGCGTTCCAGAAAAGTGACAAGCGTAGATAAAGCCAATGTGCTGGATTCCTCCCGCCTCTGGAGAAGCGTGGTGGAAGAGGTGGCAAAGGATTATCCGGAGGTTACTCTGGAGCACATGCTGG
Source organism: Eubacteriales bacterium (assembly GCA_030524715.1). GTDB lineage: Bacteria > Bacillota > Clostridia > Lachnospirales > Lachnospiraceae > Blautia_A. The sequence continues at coordinate 7,146 of JAUNGB010000103.1, forward strand.
TAGACAACTGCGCAATGCAGCTTGTACGCGATCCGAAGCAGTTCGACGTGATCCTTACCGAGAATATGTTCGGCGATATCCTGTCCGACGAGGCGAGCATGGTGACCGGCTCCATCGGGATGCTGTCCTCCGCCAGCTTAAACGAGACGAAATTCGGCCTTTATGAGCCAAGCCACGGCTCTGCGCCGGATATTGCAGGACAGGACAAGGCAAATCCCATTGCAACCATCTTATCCGCAGCTATGCTGCTCCGTTATTCTCTGGATCTGGATGCAGAGGCGGACGCTGTGGAAGCCGCTGTACAGAAAGTCCTCACAGACGGATACCGCACCGGAGACATTATGTCCGAGGGATGTAAGCTTGTAGGAACTGTGGAAATGGGAGATCTGATCGCAGACGCCATCTGATATAGGCGGTAATGATAAATTTACATATAGAGGAGAGAAAAATTATGAGAAGTGACGCGGTAAAGAAAGGCTCACAGCAGGCTCCCCACAGGTCCCTGTTTAATGCCCTTGGAATGACGAAAGAAGAAATGGAACGCCCATTGGTGGGTATTGTCAGCTCTTATAACGAAATCGTCCCTGGCCATATGAACCTTGATAAGATCGTAAACGCCGTAAAGCAGGGCGTGGCAATGGCCGGCGGGACGCCGGTTGTGTTCCCCGCTATTGCAGTGTGCGACGGCATTGCTATGGGACATATCGGAATGAAATATTCCCTGGTAACCAGAGACCTGATCGCGGATTCCACGGAAGCCATGGCTCTGGCACATCAGTTTGACGCGCTGGTCATGGTGCCAAACTGTGATAAAAACGTCCCCGGTCTTTTAATGGCGGCGGCAAGGATTAATGTGCCTACCGTATTTGTAAGCGGCGGCCCTATGATGGCAGGCCATATTCATGGACATAAGACCAGCTTATCCAGTATGTTTGAAGCTGTGGGCGCTTATGCGGCCGGCAGTATTTCTGAGGATGAGCTGACAGAATACGAAAATAAGACATGTCCCACCTGCGGCTCCTGTTCCGGTATGTATACTGCCAACAGCATGAATTGCCTGACAGAGGCTCTCGGTATGGGACTTCGCGGCAACGGGACGATCCCGGCCGTTTATTCCGAGCGTATCCGTCTTGCCAAGCATGCAGGCATGCAGGTTATGGAATTATACCGCAGAAATATCCGTCCGAGAGATATCATGACAGAAAAGGCAGTATTAAATGCCTTGACTGTGGATATGGCTCTTGGCTGCTCCACCAACAGCATGCTCCATCTTCCGGCAATTGCCCATGAGATCGGCATGGACTTTGATATCAGCTTTGCCAACGAGATCAGTGAGAAAACCCCGAACCTGTGCCATCTGGCGCCGGCAGGTCCCACTTATATGGAAGACCTGAACGAAGCGGGCGGCGTTTACGCGGTGATGAACGAATTAAATAAAAAAGGACTTCTTTATACGGACTGCATGACAGTTACCGGAAAGACCATTGGAGAAAATATTGAGGGATGCGTAAATCTCAATCCGGAGGTTATCCGTCCTCTTGATAATCCATACAGCCAGACAGGCGGACTCGCCGTCCTTAAAGGAAACCTGGCTCCAGACGGCGGCGTGGTAAAGCGTTCCGCAGTCGTACCGGAAATGATGGTGCATGAAGGCCCGGCAAGAGTCTTTGAATGTGAAGAGGACGCCATTGAGGCTATCAAGGGCGGTAAGATCGTGGCAGGCGACGTGGTGGTGATCCGCTACGAGGGACCCAAGGGCGGCCCCGGCATGAGGGAAATGCTGAATCCAACCTCTGCGATCGCAGGAATGGGTCTGGGCTCTTCCGTAGCCCTGATCACGGACGGACGGTTCAGCGGAGCCTCCAGAGGCGCTTCCATCGGCCACGTTTCTCCGGAAGCGGCCGTAGGCGGCCCTATCGCCCTGATCGAGGAAGGCGATATTATCAGTATCAATATACCGGAGCTGAAGCTGGAGGTTAAGGTTTCAGATGAGGAAATGGCAAAACGAAAAGAGAAATGGCAGCCCCGCCAGCCGAAGGTGACTACCGGATATCTGGCAAGATATGCCGCAATGGTTACATCCGGCAACAGGGGAGCCATTCTGGAAATACCAAAGTCGAAATAAGGAGGTAGAAATATGCAGCTTACAGGTGCAGAAATTATCGTTGAATGTCTGAAAGAGCAGGGGGTAGACACTGTGTTCGGATATCCGGGCGGAGCCATCCTGAACGTTTATGATGCACTTTATGAATATCGTAATGAAATTACCCACATTCTTACTTCCCATGAGCAGGGAGCGTCCCATGCGGCGGACGGTTATGCCCGCGCCACCGGCAAGGTCGGCGTGTGCATGGCGACCTCCGGCCCGGGAGCTACCAACCTGGTAACGGGAATTGCCACTGCTTACATGGATTCCGTTCCCGTTGTGGCCATTACCGCAAACGTAGGCAAGCCGCTTCTGGGAAAGGATTCCTTCCAGGAGGTGGATATTGCGGGGATCGTGATGCCGATCACCAAGCACAGCTATATCGTAAAGGATATCACACAGCTTGCCGATACCATCCGCAAAGCGTTTTATATTGCAAAGAGCGGACGTCCGGGGCCTGTTCTGGTGGACGTGACCAAGGATGTGACCGCGGCGAAGATTGAGTACTCTCCCCGCCGTCCGGCAACCGTAAACCGTGAGACAAGCGAGATACGCAAGGCGGATGTGGAGACTGCCATTGAAATGATCAAGGCGGCGGAGAAGCCGTTTATTTTCCTTGGGGGCGGCTCCGTTATTTCCGGGGCGTCCGCAGAGATCGCCGAGCTGGCGCACAGGATCCAGGCGCCTGTCTGCGACAGTCTTATGGGCAAGGGAGCGTTTTCCGGAGAAGATCCTCTGTACACGGGAATGCTTGGCATGCACGGAACAAAGACTTCCAATCTCGGGGTCAGCCAGTGTGACCTCCTGATCGTACTGGGGGCGCGTTTCAGCGACCGTGTAACAGGAAACGCCAGCACCTTTGCAAAGAACGCAAAGATCCTCCAGGTGGACATTGATGCTGCCGAAATCAATAAAAACGTAGTGGTTGACGCTTATATTGAAGGCGACATCAAGGAAGTATTAAGACGTCTTCTGGAAGTGATCCCGGAAAAGGAGCATCCGGAATGGTTAGCCCATATCGAGGAAATGAAAAACAAATATCCTCTGCGGTACGATCATACACAGCTTACCGGTCCCTATATCATTGAAAAACTGTATGAGATGACAAAGGGTGACGCGATCATTACTACAGACGTAGGACAGCATCAGATGTGGGCGGCACAGTATTATAAATATAAAGAGCCCAGAACCCTTCTTACCTCCGGCGGACTTGGAACCATGGGCTACGGCCTTGGGGCGGCCATCGGGGCAAAGATGGGAAGACCGGATAAAACAGTCGTAAATATCGCAGGCGACGGCTGTTTCCGGATGAATATGAACGAGATCGCAACGGCTGTACGCTGCGGAAAGCCTTTAGTGCAGATTATATTAAATAATCATGTATTAGGTATGGTACGCCAGTGGCAGACCCTGTTCTATGACCATAGATATTCTCATACCATTCTCAACGACGCGGTGGATTTCGTGAAAATTTCAGAGGGTATGGGCGCAAAAGCGATCCGTGTGACAAAAATGGAAGAAGTAGAGCCTGCATTGGAAATGGCGCTTTCTGCAGACGGACCGGTTGTGCTTGACTGCTGGATCGACCAGGATTTAAGCGTATTTCCGATGGTTCCCGCAGGGGCGAACATTGATGAAGCATTTGACGAGGAGGACATGAAAAAAAATGAGCAGAGTATATAATTTTTCCGCTGGCCCGGCAGTTTTGCCGGAGCCGGTGCTGAAGGAAGTGGCAGAAGAGATGATGGACTACAATGGAACCGGGATGTCTGTGATGGAGATGAGCCACAGAAGCGCGGCTTTCCAGCAGATCATCGATGAGGCAGAGCAGGATTTAAGAGATCTGATGAACATTCCGGATAATTATAAGGTGCTGTTCTTACAGGGCGGCGCTTCCCAGCAGTTTGCCATGATTCCCATGAATCTTATGAAAAATAAAGTGGCGGATTACATTGTAACCGGACAGTGGGCAAAGAAAGCCTACCAGGAAGCGCAGAAATACGGTAAGGCCAACAAAATCGCTTCTTCAGAGGATAAGACCTTTTCGTATATTCCGGACTGCAGCGACCTTCCCATCAGCCCGGATGCGGATTATGTATATATCTGCGAAAACAACACCATTTACGGTACAAAATTTAAAGAGCTTCCGAATACCAAGGGCAAGCTTCTGGTATCGGATGTTTCCTCCTGCTTCCTGTCCGAGCCGGTAGACGTTTCCAGATATGGGATCATCTACGGCGGCGTCCAGAAGAATATCGGACCGGCAGGTATGGTCATCGTGATCATCCGTGAGGATCTGATCACAGAGGATGTTCTTCCGGGAACGCCGACTATGCTCACCTATAAGACTCACGCAGACGCAGGCTCTCTTTACAATACTCCCAACGCTTACTGCATTTATGTGTGCGGCAAGGTTTTCAAATGGCTGAAAGCCATGGGCGGACTGGAAGAGATGAAGAGAAGGAACGAAGAAAAGGCAAAGATCCTCTACGATTTCCTGGATTCCAGCAGCCTGTTTAAGGGTACGGTCGTGGCAAAGGACCGTTCTCTTATGAATGTTCCCTTTGTAACAGGAGATAAAGAACTGGATGCAAAATTCGTTAAAGAAGCCACGGCAGCAGGTCTTGTAAACCTGAAGGGCCATCGCACCGTCGGCGGTATGCGTGCAAGTATTTATAACGCAATGCCCAGGGAAGGCGTGGAGGCGCTGGTTGCCTTCATGAAGAAATTCGAGGAGGAAAATGCGTAATGTATCAGTATCATTGCCTGAATCCGATCGCTGACAAGGGCTTATGCCTGTTCAGCGGCGACTATAAAAAAACAGATACCCTCAAGGACGCGGACGCCGTTCTGGTAAGAAGCGCGAAAATGCACGATATGGAGCTTCCACAGTCAGTAAAGGCCATAGCCCGTGCAGGCGCAGGCGTAAATAATATTCCGATCAAGGATTGCTCTGAAAAGGGAATCGTTGTATTTAATACTCCGGGAGCGAATGCAAACGGAGTAAAGGAACTGGTGCTTGCCGGGATGCTTCTGGCCTCCCGTGATATCGTCGGCGGCATTGAGTGGGTGGCGCAGCAGAAGGACAGAGAGGATATCGATAAGCTTGCCGAGAAGCAGAAAAAGCAGTTTGCAGGCTGCGAGATCAGCGGTAAAAAGCTTGGGATCATCGGCCTTGGCGCTATCGGCGCTATGGTTGCAAACGCGGCGTCCGGCCTTGGTATGGAGGTTTATGGCTATGACCCGTATCTCTCTATCGATGCGGCATGGAACCTTTCCAGAACCATCCGTCACAGCAAATCTCTGGATGAGATTTATACCCAATGCGATTATATTACGATCCATGTACCGCTTCTGGACAGCACAAAGCAGATGATCAACAAGGCTGCTTTTGACAAGATGAAGGAAGGCGTGGTTCTTCTGAACTTTGCCCGGGATCTTCTGGTGGATGAGGAAGCCCTCATTGAAGCGCTGGAAAGCGGCAAGGTGAAGAAATATGTAACAGACTTTGCCAATCCCCTGGTAGCGGGAAGAGAAGGAATCCTGGTAACGCCCCATCTTGGAGCGTCCACAGAGGAATCTGAGGAAAACTGCGCGGAGATGGCGGTAAAGGAACTCCGTGATTTCCTTGAAAACGGAAATATCAAAAATTCCGTAAATTTCCCCAACTGCGATATGGGAACCTGTGTAACCGTGGGACGTATTGCGATCACCCATAAAAATATCCCGAACATGATCAGCCAGTTTACCAAGATCCTTGGCAACGAGGGACTGAATATCGCGGATATGACCAACAAGAGTAAAGGAGAGTATGCCTATACCCTGATCGACCTGGAGAGCGCGGCGTCCAGAGGAGCCCTTGACGAGCTTCAGGCAGTGGAGGGAGTGGCAAAGGTCCGCGTGGTAAAATAAGGAGGCGCCCTTATGCGCGTGTCAAAGAAAAAGGGAAAGGCAAAGAACCTTTCCCGGAAGCTTCCCAAAAAATTCAGGAAATTTTTTAGGCCGTTCAAAGCGGCGAAATCCCTGTATAAGCACCGGAAAAAAGTCGGCAAGGCAATTTACAGCGTGATGTACCTTGTAACGGAAAAAGGTAAGTAATAAAGGAATAAAGAATACAGAGGCTCGAAGAGCGAGAAAAAGCCCCTCCCGATGATGCGCAGGCATCTGCACGGAGGGGCTTTTTTTACTTAATAGAAAGATGAATCCTGTATAAAGATTCCTCCCGCCTTTATAGGCAGTGAGCGATAAATTCATATCGGCGGCGGGATGCAGATTGCTGGAATGAATTTTTAAACACACTCTAGCGTCCGCTTGCGGCGATAAAGTCAAGAACCTCCTGGCGGGACGGCATTACGCGGAGAGCTCCCTTGCGAGTGGTGATCAGGGAAGCGGCGGCGTTTGCAAAGGTGAGAAGCTCGCTGAGGTTTTCTTCCGTCAGGCCGTCAAGGCCGTGCTCCAGAACGTAATTTAAGGAGCTTGCACAGAAGGTGTCCCCGGCGCCTGTTGTCTCGATGGTGTTTGATTGAAGGAACGGTGCGGCTTCTACACGAAGATCCTTATAGTAAGCGCGGCTGCCGTCCTTACCCATTGTGATCAATACCAGCGGGATGTTGTATTTTTCGCGGATAAGCGCCGCGCCCTTGTCGTAATCTGTGGTCCCGAAAAGAAATTCCACTTCGTTATCGGAAATTTTCAGCACATCGCATTTGGTCATGCCGTATTCGATCTCTGCACGGGCGTCGTCCAGGGATTTCCACAGAGGCGGGCGCAGGTTCGGGTCAAAGGTAATGATGCAGCCTGCGTCTTTGGCAATCTCGATAGCGTGACGGGTAGCTTCACGGACGCCCTCATGAGTGGAGGATAAGGTACCGAAGTGGAAGATGCGGGAATTGCGGATCAAATCTTCCTGAACCTCATCCTTGGTAAGCATCATATCCGCGCCCGGATTGCGGTAAAAGGAAAAATCACGGTCTCCGTCAGGATACGTATGGACAAATGCCAGGGTAGTATGTACCTCTTCGTCAGTGACCAGGTTGCGGGTGTCGATACCCACTTCGTCTACGGCTTTCCTTAACTGTTCGCCGAACATATCTTTTCCGACCTTGCCGATAAAGGCAGTTTTTTTGCCGAGCTTTTTCAGCATGGCAAGCACGTTGCATGGAGCGCCGCCCGGATTGGCCTCCAGAAGGGGATTCCCCTGAGAACTGGCGCCGTTCTCTGTAAAGTCGATCAATAATTCTCCTAAGGCTGTTACGTCAAATAACCTGTTTTCCATGTTAAAACCTCCTTGATTCTAATGCTGGTATGATTCCAGATAATTAACAACATGTTTCGCTTGTCTGAATTTCCGTCTGCCGTGTTGGCGTCGATCATACTAATTCCAATGTATCGCAGGGGAGTCGTTTTGTCAAACAATTTCCTTTATTTTTTTACTTAAAAATGTTAGAATAAGAAAAGAAATATTTGCAGCAAAGATGCGTATGACACGGTTAATAGTTGCTGTTCACACCTGCGGTGCAGACAGTAACGGTTAATACACTGCAGAAAGCAGGGGAACTGGAGGAAATTATGGAAAATAAAGCTTATGGATATATGGACTGGCCAAGGATTGAGGCCGTTGTTTATGCAGAAGAACCGTCGCCAAAGGATGTTATGCGTCCAAGGATCACTCCGGATGGGATTTTGATCCAGGGATTTTTTCCGGAGGCAGAGTGTGCGGAGGTTCTTGTAAAGGATAAGGCATATGAGATGGATAAGGAAGATGAGGCAGGATATTTTGCCGTCCTGATTCCGGGGAGAAAGCTTCCGGAATACCGTTTCCATGTGAAATGGCAGGACAGAGAAGAAACCTTCGCAGATCCGTATGCATTTCCCGGACAGATCACAGAAGAGGAAGAAAAGGCTTTCTGTGCAGGAGTCTATTACCATGCCTATGAGAAGCTCGGGGCTCATCCTCTTACGGTCAGCGGGGTGAAGGGCACGGCTTTTGCCGTATGGGCGCCGAACGCTGTCCGTGTCAGTGTCGTCGGCAGCTTTAACAATTGGGACGGAAGACGCCATATGATGCACAAGATGCCTATGTCCGGTATTTTTGAATTGTTTATTCCCGGAGTCGGAGCAGGCGAAGAGTATAAATACGAAATAAAAATCAAAAACGGCGGCCTGCTTCTGAAATCTGACCCGTATGCATCCGGAACAATGATTCCCAAAAGAGATAATTCGGTGGTTACAGATTTAAGAGGCTTTTTATGGAATGACGAAAAATGGATGAAAGAACGGGTGAAATATGCGGATCGCAAACAGCCGGTTTCTATTTATGAGACAAGCCTCAGCGAATGGGAGAACGGACAGGAGTTGATTTCCTTTGTTTCCGGTCTGGGTTATACCCATGTGGAATTACATCCGGTGATGGAGTATCTGGATGACGAAACTCTCGGCTATTCTACCTTTTCCTATTATGCGCCTACGGCCCGCTTTGGAACGGCAGAGGACTTCCAGAGGCTGGTGGACGGCCTTCATCAGGCGGGCGTCGGTGTGATCCTGGATTGGACGCCTGCGCAGTTCCCCTGCCATGAAAGCGGTCTTCAGGAATTTGACGGTACGCCTCTTTATGAGGTGCAGAATCCGGCGGCGTCCTATCATCCCCTGTGGGGAACCAGGCTGTATAATTACGGAAGTCCCATGGTTAAGGATTTCCTGATCGCCAACGCATTTTACTGGCTGGAATTTTTCCATGGGGACGGACTTCGCATGGATGACGTAGACGCCATGCTCTATCTGGATTATCACAGGAATCCGGGGGAATGGACGCCGAATCTTTATGGAGGAAATGAGAATCTGGAGGCAATGGAGTTTTTGAAGCATCTGAATTCCATTGTGAAGAAGCAGCTTCCGGGAGCGCTCCTGATCGCCCAGGAGGACGGCTTGTGGCCGGAATTAACCGACAGCGTGGAGAACGACCATCTTGGCTTTGATTATAAATGGAGCGGCGGATGGACGGCGGATCTGCTTTCCTATCTGAGCCGCACCCCTGATAAAAGGAAGGAAGGCCATGACCAGCTGACGTTATCCACGGTTTATGCCTATTGCGAGCATTATATCCTGACCTTAGGACGCAGGGATGTAGGAAGGCTGGAGGAATTTATGGACAGGCTGCCGGGGAACTGCAGGCAGAAGCTGGCGCAGGTGAGGGCAGCGTATGCTTACCAGATGCTTCATCCGGGCTGTAAAATGACGGCGCCTGACAGGGATATGCCGGACGGCCTGAAGGAATGCCTGAAGGATTTGAATGCATTGTATCTGACACGACCCGCTCTTTATGAGAAGGACAATGATTACGACGGATTTGAGTGGGTACAGTTAATGAAATACGAGGAAAATATCCTTACCTTCCTCAGAAAAACCGACAAGCCGGAAGAAACCCTGCTTGCCGTATGTAACTTTTCGGAGATTCCCCATGATAATTACCAGGTCGGGGTTCCGTTCAGCGGGAAATATAAAGAAATCTTCAACAGCGACGACGAGAAGTACGGCGGCGCCGGGCTGACAAACCAAAGAGCCAGAACCTCCAGGCCGGTTGAATGCGACGAACGGGAAAATTCCATTAAAATCAAAGTACCTGCGCTGGGGGTCAGCATTTTTGCCTGTGTTCCCGAGGAAGAGAAGAAGGAAAAGCCGGCAGCAAAGGCCGCCGGAAATGGCAGTGCAGTGAGAAAAGCCGCCGGGAATAGTACGGCAGTGAAAAAAGCTTCCGGGAATGG